>NZ_JBFUHV010000086.1:0-35788 GCF_056402215.1 Rhodococcus sp. P4_B6
AACTCAACTCCCCGGTGCTGGGCAACGCGCTCTACGGCACCTTGATGATCGACAATCCGGAAACCGGTGGCATCGACTTCAAGCTGGCGGAGGACTTCTCGTCCGCCGACGCGGGCAAGACCTTCACCCTCACACTGCGCGACGGTGTCCAGTTCTCCGACGGCAGCCCGTTCGACGCCGAAGCGGTGAAGTTCGGCTGGGACCACATCAAGAACCCGGCAACCGCCTCGCCTGACATCCCGCAGGCGTCCTTGATCGACAGCAGTCGCGTCCTCGACGACCGCACACTCGAGGTGGCGTTGGTCGAACCGGTCCCGAACTTCGCCAACGCCATCTTGCAGACGTCGATGAACTGGATTGCCTCCCCGGCCTCGTTGCAGGCCGGCCAGCAGGCCATCGACACCAATCCGATCGGTGCCGGGCCGTTCACGTTGGAGCAGTGGTCACGTCAGGACGTCATCAAGCTCACCCGCAACGACAACTATTACGACGCGCCGCGCCCGTATCTGGACAAGCTCGAGATCCGTGCCATCGGCGACGCCGATCAGCGATACAACACCCTCGTCAGCGGCGGCGCCGACCTCACCCTCGAAGGCAACTGGTCGAACATCGACAAGGCGAAGAACGCCGGACTGCAGAACGCGGTCGTTCCGACCGGCGGCGGCACCACTTTGGTACTGAACAGCACGAAGGCACCGTTCGACGACCCGCGGGCCCGCAAGGCCTTCGCGATCGCGCTCGATCTCGACGGCATCAACAACGCGGTCTACGACGGCACCGCCAAGCTGCCGCACACCCTGTTCGACGAGTCCTCGCCGTTCTACAAGAACATCCCGCTCGCCGACGAGGACCGAGCAGAGGCACAGCGCCTCCTCGACGAGCTCGCCGCAGAGGGCAAGCCGCTGGAATTCACGATGTCGCTGTACCCGTCGGGCAAGGCTTTGGGTGAGGCGATACAGACGCAGCTCAGTACGTTGAACAATATCAAGGTCAACATGCGCACCATCGACTTCGCCCAGGTAGGTCAAATCCTCGGCCAGATGGACTACGACGTGATCACGAACGCTGTCGTTTTCGGAGATCCCGAACCACGCCTGTGGTTCGGTCTTCACGGTGCCTCCGCAGGAAACTACAGCGGCGTCAAGGATGCGCAGATGGATGCAGCACTGGACGACGCACGGGTTTCCCAGGACGATTCGGAACGGGCGGCGGCGTATGAGGTTGTCCAACAGCGTCTTGTCGAACTGAATCCCGTCATCTTCTATGTCCGTTCTGCGCCCGGGGTCGTCGCCAACGGCAATGTCGGTGGAATTCAGCAGTACGGGATGGGGTCGGTACTTCCCGAGGTGCTCTGGATCCACACCCATGATTGACCCCCCATTCCTTCGGATGCGGTTCGGCCGCACCGTGCTGGACTGATCTGACCGATACCCCTCTGTGTCAGGTTCTTTCACCCTCTCAGCCCATGAAAGGTCCCCCGTGATCTCGAAAAGACGTGCGCTCCTGGCCGGCGCTGCCGCCGCCATGCTCATGCTCAGCGCGTGTAGCAGCGGAAACTCAACCGACTCGGCAACTGCCGGCGGCCCCGCCGGTGACCCGGTCACCGGCGGAACCGGCCGGATCATCGAGCAGTGGGAGCCGCGCACCCTCGACCCCGCACAGATCACGAACTGGTGGGCGAACTCCCCAGTTCTGGGCAATGCCCTCTACGGCACCCTGATGACCAACGATCTCGAAACCGGAGAGATCGACTTCAAACTGGCGGAGAGCCTCACAACCGCCGACGCGGGCAAGACCTTCACCCTCACCCTCCGTGACGGCGTCCAGTTCTCCGACGGCAGCCCGTTCGACGCCGCAGCCGTCAAGTTCGGCTGGGAGCACGTCAAGGACCCCGCCACCGCCTCACCGGACATACCGCAGGCGAAGCTGATCGAGAGCAGCCGCGTCGTCGACGACCGCACCCTCGAGGTGACCCTGGTCGAACCGGTCCCGAACTTCGCCAACGCCATCGTGGAAACGTCGATGAACTGGATCGCCTCCCCGGCCTCGTTGCGGGCCGGCCAGCAGGCCATCGACTCCAATCCGATCGGTGCGGGACCGTACACGCTCGAGCAGTGGTCTCGCCAGGACGTCATCAAGCTGACCCGCAACGTCAAGTATTACGACGCACCACTCCCGTATCTGGACAAGCTCGAGATCCGCGCAATCGGCGATGCCGATCAGCGGTACAACACACTCGTCAGCGGTGGAGCCGATCTCGCCCTCGAAGGCATCTGGTCGAACATCGCCAAGGCGAGGGACGCCGGCCTGCAGAACGCGGTCGTTCCGCTCGGCGGCGGTACGGATCTGGCCTTGAACACCACCAAGGCGCCGTTCGACGACGTGCGGGCCCGCAAGGCGTTCGCGCTCGCACTCGATCTCGACGGCATCAACAATGCGGTGTTCGAGGGCACGGCGGAGTTGCCGCGTACCCTGTTCGACGAGTCCTCGCCGTTCTACAAGGACATCCCGCTCGCCGAGCAGGATCGGGCCGAGGCGCAGCGCCTCCTCGACGAGCTGGCAGCAGAGGGCAAGCCGCTGGAATTCACGATCTCGCTGTATCCGTCGAACAGGGCTCTGGGCGAGGCGATTCAGACTCAGCTGAGCACTTTGAACAACATCAAGGTCAACGTGCGGACGATCGATCTGGCCCAGCTGGGCCAGATCATGGCGCGGAAGGACTATGACGCCCTGGTTGCGGGCCTGATGTTCAGTGATCCCGAGCCGCGCCTGTGGTTCGGTCTCCACAGCTCCTCCAGCGGAAACTACAGCGGCATCGCCGATCCCCAACTGGACGAGGCACTCGACAAGGGCCTGTCCTCCCAGGACGAGTCGGAGCGCGTGGCTGCGTACGAGGTGGTCCAGCAGCGTCTTGCCGAGTTGAACCCGCTCATCTTCTACACCCGTGCTGCACCGGGTGTCATGGCCAACGGCAACGTCGGTGGAGTCGTGCAGTACGGAATGGGGTCGGTACTACCCGAGACGCTCTGGATCCAGAAGTGACAAGGAGACGACAATGAGTGCTCCTCAGCTCTGCCCACCGAAAGGCAGCGAGAACATGGTTGATACCCCGGTCCTTCAGGTGCGCAACCTTCATACGTACATCGGTTCGCCTCGCGGCGTCGTACAGGCGGTTGACGGAGTGTCCTTCGACGTGGCGCCGTCCGAGGCATTCGGACTCGTGGGCGAGTCCGGCTCGGGAAAGTCTGTGATGGCGCGCGCCATCATGGGATTGATGCCAAGTCAGGCTTCCCTGACCGGCGAGGTGTACTTCCAGGGACGCAACCTCCTGACACTCAGCCAGAAAGACAGGGAGGAGGTTTGGGGGAAGCAGATTGCGATGGTGTTTCAGGACCCCGGTCGTTCTCTCAATCCCGTGGTCCGTATCGAACGCCAACTCACCGAGGGAATTCGGCGACATCTCGGTGTTTCGCGTTCCGAAGCGCACGGTCGCGCGCTCACCCTCCTCCAAGAAGTGGGAGTTCCCGATCCCGAGCAACGACTGCGCAACTATCCGCACGAACTCTCCGGCGGCATGCGCCAACGCGTGATGATTGCGATTGCACTTGCATGTGAGCCTGACCTGCTCATCGCCGACGAGCCGACCACCGCACTCGACGTGACGATCCAGCGGCAGATCCTGGATCTCTTGAGGAAGGTGCAAACCGAGCGTGGGATGTCGCTGATGCTCATCAGCCACGACCTTGCAGTGGTTGCCGGACGCACCGACCGCGTCGCGGTCATGTATGCAGGCAAACTGGCCGAGGTCGGATCGACGAGGGAGGTGTTCAACRCGCCCCGCCATCGGTACACCCATGCACTGCTCGGTGCAACGCCGACGATCGAGCACGAACGCCATGCACCGTTGAACTTGATTGCGGGTTCACTGCCGTCCCCCACCCATCCACCGGCAGGGTGTCGGTTCGCGCCCCGTTGCGAGGCGGCGGACACGGAATGTACGGAACTGGGCCCGACAATGACCTCTGTCGGTAGGGACCATCAGTTCGCCTGCATGAATCCAGCATCAACACAATCTCTTTCAGCAGTCGGAGGTACACCCCGTGGCCGGTAGCGGAACCGCGCATCTGCGCGGAGAAGACACTCTTCTCAGTGTTCAGGACCTTGCGGTCGAATACAGAACGAAAGGCGGATCGTTCAAAGCGGTCGCGGGTATCAGCTTCGACGTCAAGAAGGGCGAGACACTCGGCATCGTCGGCGAATCCGGGTGTGGCAAATCCACGACAGGCCGGGCCGTACTTCGCCTCGATCCCATAGCGGGTGGACGAATCCGCTACGACGACACATGGATCGAAGAACTGCCCGAGAAGCGTATGCGCGATCTGCGCCGGGAGATGCAGATGATCTTCCAGGATCCTGTTGCATCGCTCAATCCACGTCGAGCTGTCAAGGACATCGTCACCGAGGGCCTCGCGATCGCGGGTGCGTCCGCCGAGGACCAGTCCGAGGCATCGCAGACGGTGCTCGAGCAGGTGGGCTTACCCAGCGAGCGCTTCTCCTCGATGCTGCCACGTCAACTGAGTGGTGGGCAGGCCCAACGCTTGGCCATCGGCCGGGCCCTCGCGCTCAATCCTCGCCTACTGATTTGCGACGAGCCGGTCTCGGCCCTGGACGTGTCGGTGCAAGCTCAGATTCTGAACCTCCTCGAAGATCTCAAGAAGGAGTTCGATCTGACGATCATCTTCATCGCCCACGATCTGGGCGTGGTACGAGCGGTCAGCGACAACGTACTGGTGATGTATCTCGGTAAGGTCTGCGAATTCGGTGACGCCGTCGAGGTTTACGAAAAGCCGGCACACCCCTATACCCGAGCACTGCTCGATTCCGTGCCGTTGACCGATCCTGACAAGGGATTTGCCGGTCCCGCCCTCCAAGGCGACATCCCGTCTCCCCTGCGCCCGCCGGCCGGTTGCCGATTCAGGTCACGCTGCCCCTCTGCACAGGCAAAGTGCGCCGAGGAGGAACCCGTGATGAGCGAGGTTCGTCCCGGGCAGTACGCGGCCTGCCACTTCCCATCGCGTTAGACCGATCCCGAGACCGAGAATCCCCAGTGCCGCAACGAAGTTGCTGCACTGGGGATTCATCACCACGATCGGAGATCAGGTCATCGACGCGACGCGGACGGCGGCAGCCAGGTCATCGACCACTTCTTGTCGGCGCAGACGAGATTGCTTCGGCATGTTCCAGCCCAGGATGCCGGTGACAATCCCCTCCTTGCGATACCGAGCGACAAACCGGCGAGCCGACAGATCGCCGTCGACGATGTCCACCTCGGCATCTGCAGGGAGTGCGCCGTGTACCTGAATCTTCACGTCGAACTGATCAGACCAGAAGTACGGCACGGGCACGTAGGGTTCGTCTTCGCCGACGATGGCACCGGCAACTGCGAAGCCCTGTTCAGTGGCATTGGTTCGGTTCTCCAGGCGGACAAGTCCACCGAGCTGCTCATGATGCCATCGGGCCACGTCACCGACGGCGTAGATGCCGTCTGCCGCTCGGCAACGAGAGTCGCACACCACGCCGTTGTCCAGCCGCAAACCACTGTCGGTCAGCCAGTCCGTCGTCGGGATCGCACCGATCGCCACCACAACCACATCGGCTGGCAGAACCTCGTCCGTCGCCAGTCGGACGCCGGTGACACGTCCGCCTGCTTCCGTCAGTCCGACGACGCTGACGCCCAGTCGTAGTCGGACTCCATTGTCCTGGTGCAATTCCGCAAGCAGTTCCGACACCATCGGACCGACCTGCAACGCCATCGGCGCCGGCTGCGGGCCGGTCATTGTCACGTCGACGCCCAGTGCCCGTGCTGTTGCAGCGATTTCGGACCCGAGAACCCCTTCGCCGACGACGACCAGCCGAGTAGCCGTCAACAGGTCGGAGCGCAACGCGATTGTATCTTCGAGCGAGCGCAGCACATGTACCCCGCCCAGCCACTCCGTCCCCGGCAAGACTCGGGGACGCACTCCCGTCGCGATGACGATCGCATCCGCCTGCAAGTCTCGGCCCGCTGCCGTTCGCACCGTCCGGGTAGCCGGGTCCAGTCCGACCGCCGAGTCACCAAGGATGAAGTCAGCATCCAGGGAACTCAAGGCTTCATCCGTACGCAACGCTGCGCGGCCGGATTCCCAGGCCCCCGAGAGGACCTGCTTGGACAGGGGCGGACGATCATAGGGCGCATGCACCTCGTCCCCCAGGACGGTGATTCTTCCCGTGTAATTCCTGCGCCGCAGCGCTTCCGCGGTAGAGAGGCCTGCCGCTGACGCGCCCACCACCAACACCGCATCCGGGGACGTCATGCGAGTGCCGACGCCCGATGTAATGTCGCCATTCCCCATGCGTGACTCCCAATCAACTCTCTTGGCGTGTATCACCAGATAAATTAGACCAAACGTTACAAACAATTAGAGCCGACGCAGCGGAGGCTCTTTCACCATCCACACTCGCTGCGAATTCGCGGACGCCGGCCGACGAGTCTTGAATGTCCTACGGCTGGCCGGGATTGAGCCTGACGAACAGCCCCTCCGCCTCCGCGCACACCACGTCTCCGTCACGCAGTTCGGCACGCAGAACTCGCTTGCGCCCTTCCTCACTGACGAACCATCCATGCACGGTGAGTTCGGCACCGACCGGGGTGACCGACCGGTAGTCGGTGTGCAGGTAAGCGGTCCGGGAGTGTCGTCGGCCTGCCGAGTTCGCCAACCGACCCAGGACCTCGTCGAAGAACAGCGGGATCGCACCACCGTGTACCGCCCCGTTGCCGCCCAGAAAGTAGCGGCCGAATCGGACCGTGCCCCGAACATTGTTGCGGTCGGCCTCCCTGACGACAAAGGTCGGCGACATCGTCTGGCCTCGCCCCTGCAGATCCCGGAGGTGACCGAACACCTGATCCCGCTCCGGAACGGCAATCGGTGCGAGCCGCTGGCCCCACCGTTCCAGATCGTCGCGCAGTGCGGCCACAGTGTCGGGGTCCGGCCTTGCGGCAGTGACGTAGTCCAAGAAGTCGCGCAATCGCGCGACCATTTCACCGTAAGCAGTGTCGTTCTCATCGCCCGGCTTCACCAGCGCTGCCCATGAGTCGGGCACCGGAACATGGTCCAGTTCGGGCATGTCGATTCCGAGCCTCGCATTGTCATCGCGCATCGTTGTGCTCATCTCACCGACATCCCGCGCGTACTCCTGCAGTGCCATCCCGTACTCCCTTTCCCAACCCAGGCCGCTCGCCCGTGTGCGCGGAACAGGGTCCCAGCACACGGGAGAGCGGCGTTGTGACGACGCTGCCCTCCGGTCGAGTCGAGTTCAGGACGAAGACGAACAGGCCACGCCGGTCGCTGTCATTCCGCGATGCTGCCCGTGTGAAGCCGCGCGAGACGCAGACCTTCATGCTGGTCAGGCGCCTCGACGTTCCACCCACCGCACGAACACCAGCACGTGTAGTGATCCCCGTCGGGAATAATCCCCTGGCCATCGCAGGATCCACCAGTGTTCGCGATGCTCGTCATGAACTCGAGTGGCTTTTCCTCGAGTGCGCTCTCGTAGTCGCCGTCCATGTGTCAGACCTCGCTTTCGGAATCAACGCGGAAGACGGGCAACTGCCAACCATCCGAAATGGGATGGAAGTCGACCGTCAGACTCATGCCGATCTGCACTTTCTCGGGTGCGATGTCGACGATGTTCGTGACAAGCCGCGTCCCCGGGGCATCGGGCAGCTCGACGACAGCCGGCACCAGGGTCAGGTTCGGTTGCCCGGGAAACTTGTGCACGACCGCGAAACTATAGACGGTCGCGCGGCCGGACAGATCCACCCAGTCCATCGACGTCGACTGGCACTCCGGGCAAAACGGCGTCGGAGGCAGTCGAAAGGTCCCGCAGTCACTACACTTGGGCGCCACCAACCGACGCTGCTTCGCAGCCTGCCAGAACGGCTCGGTCGAGGCATCGGTGGCGATTCTTACCCTTTCGGTTGGAAGCACCGAGGCGAGGCGTGATTCGGTCATCGGTCACGCCCCAGGATGAGGCCGCTGATCGGCAGAGCCGCGGGCCCCCCGGTGACCAACGCGTAGTCGGCATCGTCAACCTGATTGATCGCAGTCCCGCGCATTTGCTCGACTCCCTCCAGAATGTGGGTCATTCCGATGATGTACGCCTCGGACAGTTGTCCGCCATGGGGATTGACGGCGACGGCCCCCTTCTTCTTCTGACGCGAGTAGCGGATAGCACCACTCTCCACGAAGGGTCCACCCTCGCCCTTCTCACAGAAGCCGTAATCCTCGAGCTGCATCACGACCATCGGGGTGAAATGGTCGTAGATCAGGGCAACGTCGATGTCCTGCGCGGTGAGCCCGGCCTGCTTGTACAGGCGGTCGGCCACCGACTTGTGACCGGAAGATGTGAACGTGTCCGCCGGCATGCCGTACCAGGTGAATCCACGGCCCCAGTCCCGTGATCCACCGTGAGCGGCCGACACCACTGGGACCGGCTTCTGCTTCATGTCACGGGAGCGTTCCGCGGACGTCGTGATGATCGCGATCGCACCCTCCGTCTCCAGACAGAAGTCGTACACGCAGAGCGGCTCCGCGATCATTCTCCCGTTGAAGTACTCCTCGCGGGTGAGGGGCGCCTTCTGAATGGCCTTGGGCCTGTTCAATGCGTTGTTGCGCGTCGAGATCGCGACCTCGGCGAAAGCTTCACGGGTGGTGCCGTACTCGTACATGTGACGACGCGCCAGCACCGACATCAGGTGTCCCGGACCCGCCAGTCCGGACGGCTGCACGAACGAACCGAGCGGAGTGGGCGGTTTGGCCGAGATCACGGTTCCGAGCCGCTGTTGTTGCTGCTGCAACGCCATGACCGTCACCACGACGGACGCGTCTCCGGCCACAATCGCAGCACGGGCAAGGCCGATCGCTCCGGCCGAGCCACCGCCACCACCGGTGAGTGTTGCCGTGAACCGAACCTCGGGGATTCCCAAGGTCTCCATGAAGTCCACAGTCTCCATCTTGTCGCCGTAACCGGCGCCGGCTCCCGAGTAGTACGCGAAGCCGTCGATCTCCTTGACTGAGATTCCGGCATCGTCACATGCTGCCAGAATGGCCTCGCCGGCAAGCTGAGTGATGCTCTTGCCTGCGGATTCACCCCTGCGGTAGTAGGGCGTCGCTCCGACACCGACGATCGCGACGTCACGGCTTCCCGAATCTTTCAGCATGCCGTCATACCCCACTGCTGGGAGCAGCCGGAACGTGCGGGAACAGCTCGTAGAACGCACCCTGGGTTATCCGCAAGCGGGTCTCGTCGGAGACGCCGTCGAACAACTGCTTGAGGGTGTCCTGCGTATGCCCGAAGGTTCCCTCCATGTGGGGGTAGTCGGAACCGAACATCACATTCTTGTAGCCCATGGCGTCATGCGCAGCGACTGCCGTCTCGTCGTGCTGGAAGGATGCGTACACCTGCGCCATCAGGGTTTCCTTCGGATCGCGCTCGAGCTTCGGGCGCACGACCCTACTGTGCTGGCGGTACCCCTCGAGCATGCGATCTCCCAGGAACGGAATCCAGGTGGCACCGCCCTCGGAGATCAGCACCCGCAGGTCGGGATGCCGATCGAGGGCACCGGACGCGACCAGTTTCATCGCGGCCCGCTGGCCGGAGAAGGTCGTCTCGGCGTAGTTCATCACGGCACCGCCGGGTCCGCGGTACACCACGCCGGCACCGCCGGACGTGACATCCACCGGATCCGTGCCGATGTGGAAGGCGAGAACCATTCGAGCGCGTTCCGCAGCGTCCCAGAACGGTTCCCATTCAGGGCGGTGCCAATCCGGTGCACTCGGGTGCGGCGTGGTCGGCAGGAAGACCGCATGGAAACCGTTCTCGGCTGCCCACTCGAGTTCGGAAACCGCGTCCTCGACGACCAGCGTCGAAACCTGTGCAGTCACCACGTAGCGATCCGAGACGGACACAAGATCTTCCAACGCCCACTCATTGCTTGCCCGCATGCACGCCTTGAGCAACTCGGGCGTACGGAACGTCGAGGACCACATCCCCAGCGACGGGAAGATGACCTCGGCCCACACCCCTTCGTGGTCCAGGTCGGTGAGGCGAGCCTTCGCATCCCGGATGCCGACCGCTTTCCGGGTCTCCTCCAGGAACTCGACAGCCGCCGAGGTCGGCAGTTTGCGGCGGAAGGTCTGACCGTCGACATGCACGGTTTCGTACTCGCCGTCCGGATCCTTCTCGGAAATCGGCGTCAGGTCCGCGAGCGCCTTCGGCAACCGGGTCGTCCACAGATCGCCCGGCTCGAGAAAGTGCGAATCGCCGGAGTTGGTCCAGATCTTCTGCATTGCGCAATCCTCCGAACATCAGGCCGCATGCACGCGGCGTTGGGGTCAACCGAGTATCTCACTAAGTTAGCGAGGTGTCCATACTTTCTAAGACTTGTCTATTATCTTTGCATCGAGGGAGAATCGTGGAGCGATCACGTCGACGAACCTTGCACAACCGACCAGCGGAGAGGCCAGACCATGCCACCCGAGAATGATTCCACCAGCACCAGGCGCAGGCACACGACAGGTGAAGCAACTCGTGAACTGCTGATGACGTCGGCCGAGCGCCTGTTCGCGTGGCATGGTGTGGAGGGAGTCACGTTGCGGGAGATCCAGATTCAAGCTGGTCAGTCGAACTCGTCGGTCATCGCCTACCACTTCGGATCGAAAGCCGGGCTCGTTCGCGCACTGATCGCTTTTCGGTACAAGACCATCGACGCACGGCGAACCGAGTTGCTGGAGGAGGCTCGTGCCGCGAACAACATCAGTGACCCCCGGACTGCGGTGTGGCTCATAGTGCGCCCACTGGTGGAAAGCATCGAGTCCGGCGAGATGTTTGTGCCCTTCCTCGCCAAACTGAACGAGAACCCTCGCTCGCATGGCGAGTACTGGCCCAGGCAGCTCGAGGATACAACTGTCGACGTCCTCAATCAGATACCGCTCGAAGTGGTTGCCGACATGCCTGATCGAGTTCGACGCGGTCGCGAAGTCCAGCTGTACAACAGTGTGCTGCACATGCTCGGCGATCACGCACGTCGACAGCATCACATCAGCGAGGCGAGGCTGAGCAGCTACGTGGACGGGTGGGTGGGGATGCTGACCGCGCCGGTCTCGGCGACAACGTCCAGTCTCCTGAAGACCGACGCGACCGTCCCCCGCACCCACCGCCGTTCGAAGCAATCAGCCCGCGATTGACTTGTCCCTGAGCTCCGCGATCTGCGCAGCGCCATAGCCGATCTCGCTCAGCAGGGCATCGGTGTGCTCGCCGAGAGTGCAACCCGCGTCGGCCTTGACATCGGACCGAGAGAAGCTGTTGAGCGGCGCGAGCCGCCGATGCTCGTCGAACACAGGGCTGACAGCGGTGGCCGTGTACCCGGCATTGTGGAACTCGTCCGTCTGCATGCACCATTCCGCCGTTTCCTGCGCGACGGCAACACAGCCCACATCCTGCGCCGTCAGAAGTGACTCCCACTGGTCCTTCTTCCGCGTGCCGAAAATACTGCTCAGCGCGGCCACCAGCGCTGCGCTGTTCACCCTCCGGGACTCGGGATCTGCGAACCTCTCGTCTCTGATCTCGTCGTACTCGCTGAGTGCGCGGACGAGCGGGGCCCACTCGTCTGGTTCAGGTGCTGCCAGGAAGACCCAGCCATCGGCGGCCCGGTACATGCGGTAGAGCGGGCCGAGCCCACGGAACTCGTCGTCGACACGCGTTACCGCCTGGCGGCCCGCATAGCTGGTGTTCCGCGAGATCAGGATCTGCGTGCAACTCGCCAACATCGTCGTGACGAGGTCGGCGAGCACGATCCCGCGTCGCTTCGCGTAGATGCCCAACAGCAAGGCGGATCCCGCGCCCAGAGCAGCGACACCATCGGCTTGCACCGCCGGAACCGTTCCCCCGGCGTAGAGACTGCGAGCACCGGTCAGGAGCTCCTCACGATCCTCCGGCCCCTGTCTGACCAACGGCGAATCGGTGACCGACACACCTGACGCCGCACCCATCGAAGGCGCGTAGGCCGGTCGGGAAGCGTAGGGTCCGTCGACGCCGTAGCCGACCGCGTTGAGGTACACCAGATCTGGATTGATCTTCCGCAAGGACGCCTCGTCGAAGCCGATCCTCCTGGATGCGCCGGCGCGGAAGCACTGGAGTACCGCATCGCACTGTTTCACAAGGCGGTGAAGCACATCTCGGCCCTCTTCGGTGCCGAGGTCAATGGCGATACTCTCCTTGCCTTGCAGCACCTTCGCGCCGCCGGCCTCGGGATAGGCCATGATCCCTCGGATCAGATCTCCGCCGAGGGGTTCGATCTTGATCACTCGTGCACCGAGGTCCGTGAGCAAGGTTGCACCGTAGGGACCGGCATACATCGCTCCGAGCTCGAGTACCGTCACCCCCTCGAGCGGGTACTTCTTGACACCGTCCGCGTTCCCATCGACCGGAGTCGTCTCAGGAGGGGCCGAGCTCGCGAATGCTCGCAGCTCATCGGAATGCTCACCGATGCGGGGAGCGGGCCGCACGTCGGTCAGCGGGTTACCGCCCGCATGCACGAGAGTTGAGGGCTGACGCACAGGTCCTAGGTTGGGATCGTCGACGGTGACGACTCGTCGCTCGTGAACCAGCTGTGGATGATCGAGCGCCTCGTCGGGGCTACGGAACTGCTCGGCTGCCACATTGGGGTTACGCTCGAACGTACTTTCCCACTCGGCCAGAGTCCGTTCCCCGACCTTCGAAATCATCTTGTTCCACCACTCGAAGCGCAGATCCGCATCGGGAAGCACCGGGAACCCCGCCCATTTGGGATCGGTCAGCTCCTCCGCCATGCCGAGTTCTTCCACCCACGCTTGCAGCAGCCGCGGTGCGCTCTGCGAGAACTGCAACCACGTCCCGTCCTTCGTCGTGGCCACGAGTAGTGCGAACATCAAACGGGACTGGGGGCGACCCTGATCGTCGAATGCCGCAACCTGGGATTCGAAAGCGTCCGGGTAGCGGTGAAGAATCATCTCGTAGAACCAGTTGTACGGATCGTAGGCACCGACACCCGTCACCAGATTGGATTCGACCACCTGACCCAGGCCGCTCTGTTCACGCTCGATCAGGGCCGCCAGGATTCCCTGCACGGCGGAATGCGCTGCACCGAAAGACGCGTACGGCACCGAAACGTAGGTGGGATCGGGCCCCGGAGCGAGTTGCCGCTTGGAGTGGAAGATTCCGCACTTGGCCATGACCAATGCTTCGTAGCTCTTGTAGTTGGACCAGGGTCCCTGGGTTCCCCACCCCGTGATCGTTGCCGCGACCAGGCGCGGGTACCGCGCGGACAACGACTCCGCGGTGAATCCGCGGCGCTCCAACTCCGCGGGCCGCATCGTGGTGACGAGGACGTCGGCCCGGCTCAACAGACCGTCCAGCACATCGAGATCCGCGTCGGCGTCCAGGTCGAGACTGATGCTGCGCCGAGACCGAAGCAGGCCCGGCCAACCGGACTCCTGCCGCAACGGGCTTCCCTCGGGCGCCTCCACCAGAATGACGTCTGCACCGGAGTCCGCCAGGAACTGGGTGGCCTGGGCTCCGGCCAACGTCGTGGAGAGATCGACCACGACCAGGCCGGCAAGGGGTGCAGGTCTGGTGCTGTCAGTTGAGTCGGTCATGATTCACCTTTGTGCTGTTTCGTTATTGGACAGAAGCGGCGGCCACCGAGGCTCGTTCAGCCGGCCCGGACCGCCGACAGGGTTCCCCCGTCCACCAGCAGATCCGTGCCGGTGATGAAGGATGCGCGGTCCGACGCGAGAAACTCGATCGCGTCAGCGGTTTCGACCATCGTGCCCTCACGCTCGAGGGGCGTGTTCCGGAGCAATTCGAGCTTGAGTTTGCCACTTTGGCCGGAGAATTCCCTGGCGCCCATGGGAGTGGCGATCAGTCCCGGTGACATCGACACGATGCGTGCACCCTTGGCGCCCCATGCGGTCGCGCGGCGCCTGCACATGYGGTTGATCGCGAACTTCGACAGCCGGTACGCCTGAACGGGCTGCTTCTCCGGTACCAGGGCTTCCAGTCGGTCGAAGAAGTCCGGGGCCAGCGGATCGTCCAGGACCGAGATGATCTCGTCGGTCGGCGGATCGGATCGATGAGCGGCAAGCGAGGACACGAAGATCGCAGCGGTGCTCTGCCTCGCCAGCTCCAGGCACTTGCGTTCGATGAGCGTTGCCCCGATGAGGTTCACCGTCAGCAGCGTGCGCCAATCCCCGACGGACGGCGACAGTGCCGCCACGTGCGCGAGGGTACGTAGTTGCCCCTGCTTCGCGACGAATTTTCCGAGTTCTGTGACCGATTCGGGATCGGTGATGTCACACTGCGTCGCCGTCACGTCGATGCCGTCCTCGCGGAGCACCGCCTCCCGGTTCGGATTCTTGTCCGCCGACAGGCTCGCCAGGACGATTCGGTGCGACTGACCCAAGCGACGCGCAGTCGACATACCCATTCCGCCGCCGCCGATCACCAACGCGATGGGCAGGTCGGGACGCTCGCTGACTCCAGTCCTCATGGTTCCTCCATTCACCTTCACTGAACTCGATCAGCGTTCTACCGACCGAGTTTCGAACTTCACACGACGAACTCGGCCGCCCCTTCGACGACCACCGAACCGTCGTTCTTCCGCAATGCGATCGCCAACTCGACGAGTTCCTCGCCGTCGCGTTCGAAGAGTCGCGCCACTGCCGCAGAGGCGACCAACTCGTCACCGCGGTACACGACGTTTGTGAAACGCGTCCGGAATCGCCGGACCGTGTCCTCCCCGAAGTGCTCCGTGCAATATCCCGCCAGCCAGCCCGCACCCAACATCCCCACACTGAACGCGGCCGGAAACCCCGCCGATCGGGCAAGTTCGTCGTCGTGATGCATCGGGTTCATGTCACCGCTGGCCCCTTGATAGCGCACGATGTCGGTCATCGTGACAGGACCGAAAACTCGATCCGGAAGCTTCTGTCCCAGAGTAAACTCCGTCATGACTTCCCCTTCTGCACGTAGGCTGACGTGTACCAGCACTCGGCTCGAACCTTGTCGTCGTCGCCGCAGAACGACACGACGAAGCGAACGATCACCATGGGACCGCTACGGCCGTGCTTGATCCGAACGTCGTGTAGCCGCTCGGACGTGAACAGGGTGTCCCCCGCCCTCGGCGGCGGCCCGTGGAAGACGTACTCCTGCTCCAGCGACAGCAGGCTTGTTATGTCGAACGGGACACCCGCCGTCGCACACGCTTCCGCGACCTCTGCGGAGCGCACGGTGTTGCCGATCGCTTTCCAGTACACAACGGTTGCCAGAAAGGTCGGCGGTATCGCACTCGCCGGATTGTCCAGGTAGGCCGGCCTACCCGCACCGGTCGCGGTGGCGTACTCCCTGACCTTGCCCCACTCGATGGGAAACTTCACCATGTGCATTTCTCACTTCGCAATTAGTACTGCAGTGCGCCGGCGGCCTGACTGCGCGGCGTCACCAGGTGGACGCGCTGCACGCCGGCCCTCGCCAATCTCTGCAATTCCGCCCCGACGGCCTCGTTCGGCCTCGACAGATCCTGGATTCTGAATTCTCCAGTGCTGCAATGCTACGCATCTCGCACTATGACATACCCAAACACTTAGTGCAATTAGTTATCTATGTCGGCCCCTACTGATATCTTCGA
This sequence comes from Rhodococcus sp. P4_B6, assembly GCF_056402215.1. Classification (NCBI taxonomy): domain Bacteria; kingdom Bacillati; phylum Actinomycetota; class Actinomycetes; order Mycobacteriales; family Nocardiaceae; genus Rhodococcus; species Rhodococcus sp. P4_B6. The sequence continues at coordinate 15,764 of NZ_JBFUHV010000086.1, forward strand.
CACAAGCCTGACCACCCGGGCCACGTGACCGGGCGATGCCACCCGGCCGAGCGGCCCCCACTAACGAAAGCCTTTCCGCAACATGCCGATCACGAGCAGCAGGACCCTCTTGCCGGGTGACGGAGTCACCCTCACCGCCGATCTGTGGCGTCCGGAATCCCACACGGAGAGAGGGTCCGTCGTGCTCTTGCACGGTGGCGGCCAGACCAGGCACTCGTGGCAGCGCACCGGCATCCGTCTGGCCGAACACGGTTGGCGCACTTATGCCGTGGACGCCCGCGGGCACGGCGACAGCGATTGGGCATCCGACCGTGACTACAGCACCGAGGCGTACGCCCGGGACCTCGGTTCGATCGTCGGCGTGATCGGCGAGGCGCCCGTTCTCGTGGGTGCGTCGATGGGCGGGACGGCCGCGCTCATCGCGGAAGCCGACCATCCTGGCCTGAGTCGAGCGCTCGTCCTTGTCGACGTCGTCCCGAAGGCAGAGCCGGAGGGGCTGGCGAAGATCACCGGATTCTTGGAGCGCGGACTCGCCGGCTTCGACACACTCGACGATGCCCTCGCTGCCGTAGTCGCCTACAACCCCCATCGTCGTCGACCGCCGCGTGCCGACGGCCTGCGCAAGAATCTGCGTGAGCGAGATGGTCGTTGGTACTGGCACTGGGATCCTCAACTCCTCTCCGATCGAAAGAAAACACTGGCCACGGCCACAACACGGGAGATCCGCGCGCGGGCGGCAGCACGAACGATCACCGTCCCGACTTTGCTGATCCGCGGCGCACAGTCGGACATCGTCAGCCCCGACGGTGCACGCGAACTTCTCGAGTTGATTCCCGGCTCGCGTCATGTGGATGTCAGTGGTGCCGGGCACATGGTCAGTGGCGACGACAACGACGTCCTCAGCGAGGGACTGCTCGAATTCCTCTCGGAGATCCAGCCCCGGCCCTGACTCTCGCCGGGTACGTCAGTCGAGGTTTACCCACACCGTCTTCGTCGCGAGGTACTCGTCCATGTGCTCGGCGCCTCCCTCTCTGCCGTATCCACTCATCTTGGAGCCACCGAAAGGAACGGCTGGGTCGAGGAGGTGGTAGGTGTTGACCCACACCGAACCCGCTCGAACCCGAGCGGCAAGTCGGTGCGCGGTGCCGACATTCTGGGTGAAGACGCCGCCGGCGAGCCCGTACGGCGTCGCGTTCGCACGTTCGACAGCCTCGTCGAGGGTGTCGAACGGCAGCGCGGAGATGACAGGACCGAAGATCTCCTCCTGCACGATCGACATGGAGTCGTCGGCGTCACCGAAAACAGTGGGAGCGACGAAGTTACCGGCGGCGAGCGCTCCGGAATCGAGACGGCTTCCCCCGGCTCGGACGGTGGCGCCCTGCTGCACCCCCGCGTCGAGGAAGCCGACGACCTTGTCGAGCTGGCGCTTGCTCACCAGCGGCCCGATCTCGGTCTCGAGGTCGATGCCCGGTCCGACCCGCAGCTCGCTTGCGAAGACCGAGAGGCGCTCGACGAATTCGTCGTGAATGGCACGATCGACAAGCAGTCGTGAGCCGGCGATGCAGATCTGACCAGAGTTGGCGAACGCCGCCATGGCCACGGTAGGCACGGTGGTGTCGAGGTCCGCGTCCGCACACACGATCAGTGGTGACTTGCCGCCGAGCTCGAGCGACACCCGCTTGATGTTGTTCGCGGACGCCCGCACGATACTCTGACCGGTTTGCGTCGATCCGGTGAACGCGATCTTGTCGACCCCGGGGTGCTCGGCGAGTGCGGCACCGGCTTCGACTCCGTTGCCCGTGACCACGTTGACGACACCCTCGGGAACCCCGGCGCGGTCCATCAGCTCGGCAATCAGCAGCGGGCTCAACGGCGCTTCTTCCGAAGGCTTGAGCACGATGGTGCACCCGGTGGCCAACGCGGGCCCGATCTTCCAGATCGACGCGGCGACCGGTGCGTTCCACGGGATGATGGCGCCGACGACACCGACGGGTTCCTTGCTGGTGTAGCTCAGCAGATCACCCGTTTGCGAGTTCTTGATCGTGCGGCCGTCCAAATTCATTGCCATGCCGGCGTAGTACCGCAGCATGCCGGTGACACGCGCCTTCTCGGCACGAGTCCGGATCAGCGGCTTGCCCATGTCAAGGGTGTCGGTCAAGCTGAGTTCGTCCCAGTGCTTGTCGAACAGATCGGCCAGGTCCAGCAACAGACGTTGACGCTGAACAGGTTTGAACCGACTCCAGGGACCGTCGAACGCACGGCGTGCGGCAGCTACGGCGCGGTCCACGTCGTCCGCTCGGCCTCGAGGCACCGATGCGAGAACTTCACCCGTTGCCGGATTGACGGTGTCAATTGTTTCACCGGACACCGCGTCGACCCAGGTGCCGCCGATGTACATCTTGCGGACGTGACTCTCGGACGGAGTGAGTACGTCTTCGATCTCTGTTGTGGTCGTCATACCAGCGACTCCTTCGCTTCCTGTCGGCGCCGTGCTCTGATGTCCTCTGGACGGGGATTCGGGGGATTCACGACGAGGATGGCGCGTGCTGACGGATCGCCTGATCCAGCAGGGACGCCGCAGGCCACCCGACATATGCTGCGCACTGCAACGCAGCTTCCTCCAGCTCCTCGCGCGTGAGATCACCGCTTTCCAGAGCAGCGGCAACATGCGCCGCCATCGGTTTCGCAGCCCCCACCGCCGCAATGCACGAGAGGGTGATCAGACGACGTTCGCGGATCGACAATCCGGGGCGCGTCCACACCTGATCGAAGAGGAAATCCTCGCCCGCTTCCATGAGCACGGAGGGCGAGCCACCGCTCTTGGTGGTTACCATGATCTTCTCGTATGTCGTGCGTCGGTCGCCCGCCTCGCCGAGGTTCTTTACCGGATCATCCACTGTTCTTCCGTCCGTCGATGCTTGCGCGACCCGCTCGTCACCGGGCGTCACACCGAAACATTAGGCGCAGCGGGTAATCCCGCCGTCGTCGATATTCCACTACATGGAACGGCGTCACCCACTCCTCGGTTGCCGTTCATTCCATCCAACGGAACCCACGGATGACACGTCCAACTGCGTTCGACACACTTCGGACATGGCAATTGAGCACTTCGGTCTGCTGTCCGACGAAGGTTGGGTCGACGGTTCGGTCGACCAGATCTCCCCCAGGAACTTCTGGAACGACGGCGGTCTCCTCGCCGATGCCCCTGTCGACGCGGGGAAGACCTTCAAGGGCAACATGTGGATCTCGACCAAGGTGGACACGTCCTTCCACTTGAACGGGCTTCGATGCGAGGCCAACTTCTCGACGCCTCGTCGTCACAGCAACCTCGACGGACTGATCATCGTGTTCGGCGGCCAGTTCACCATCACGTGGGACGAGGCCGGCGACGCAGCCAGTCGAACCATCGGTCCAGGCGAATTCTGGACCATCACGGCAGGTACTCCCCATGTCATGACCGCCGGCCCCGAGGGCGTGACCTACCTCGAGTCGTGGTCCGAACCGCTCGACAAGCTCGAAACGTATTGGCACGACGAAGGCTGGGCGGATCGCTGACTCGTCGCCCGTTCTCTGCGAACCGCCCCTGAGCTGCCAGTGAATGGACCCCCGGGCCGTGAATCCACGGCCCGGGGGTCCGACTGTGTTACCCGGAGACCGTCAGGTACCGCGGGTCGTACGGCCCGATTGTCCTGGCGTAGTCCATCTCGGCACTGAAGTTGCCAACCTTGTCGCTCATCACCCAGGGAGCGGTCGACCACGTCAGCGGTGCGCCCCACGCTTCCTCGACGAGGTATCTGTTGAGCTCGACCGAGGAGGCCTCGCGTTCTTGCCGGCTACGACGCGGATCGGTGGCATCGGTCAGCATCTTCTCGTATTCGGGAGTCACACCCGCCGGGTTGGTCCGGGGCCCCCAACGGTAGTTGGAACCAGCGGTGAAGCCGGTCCCCATCGTCGAGACCTGCACCATGGCCGATGCCTCACCACGGCTGAAGGACTGCGGGCCCTCGAGTCCGTCTTTCACGATCGGCGTCATCTTGATGCCGGCCTTCGCGAACTGCTCCTGCAGAACGTCGGCCACACCCGGAGTGACCGTGTTGACAACGATGACCCGGCCCAGGTCGATCCCGTCCGGGTGACCGGCCTCGGCGAGCAGTTTCTTGGCCCGCTCGGGGTCGTAACTGTAGATGCCTTCGAGCGACGCGTCGTAGCCCGGCAGGCCGGCGCGCGAGTACTGATAGCGGGCGTCGGAGCCGGGGAAGAGCGCAGCGACGATTTCCTGACGGTTGTATGCGTAGTTGATCGCCTTCCGCACCCTCACGTCATCGAGTGGCGCCGTGTTCCGGTTCAGGAAGAGTTCCACGCCGGTGCCGCTCGGGATGTTCACGGTGACCAGCCCTTTGCGGCCGTCGAGGGCTGCGACGGTACCGGGCACGAACAGGCCCAGATCGATCTGGCCACCGGCCATGGCATTGGTGAACGCCTGGGCGTCGGGAATGGCCTCGTACTCGATGCGCGCGATTTTCGCAGCGTTTTTGTCCCAGTAGTCCGTGCGATCGCGAACGATGACGAGTTTCTCTCCGGGAGCGAAGCTGTCAACCGAATATGCGCCCGAGCCATTGGTCTCGACAGCCGGGTTGCCGTGGGCAATCAGATCGGGATGCATGATGAAGCCGGCCATCTCGGCCAGAATGTACGGCATGACGTCGGTAGGGTTCGCCAGCGTGAGCGTGACTTGATAGGGGCCGGTAACGGCGACGTCGACAACCGGTTTCATCCGTGACTTCACCGAGGGGCTGTCGAGCGTGCGAGCCCGGTCCAGGTTGACCTTCACGACGTCCCCGTCAACGGGCGAGCCGTCGCGGAAGGTCGCATCCTCTCGCAGGTCGAGAACGAGCGCCAAACCGTCCTCGGAGTACGAGTAGTTCTCGACCAGCATGCCTTCGGCGGTTCCGTCCGCTTTCACGGTGAACAGCCGGTCGTAGATCATGTTGAGACCGAATCTGAATGTCACGATCTCACTGGTCGCCATGTGCGGGTCGAGGGTTTGGGTCCCGGTGGTCCATCCGGTCCTCAGAGTTGCCTCCGTGTTCGGGCTACCCGAACCGCCCGAACCGGAGTCGGTGGAACCGCAGGACGCGAGCAACCCCACTGCGAGGAGTGCGGCAGCCACACGGATCGTGCGCCGTAGAAACATAGTGAGCCTTTCTTCCGGGAACACTTGGGTCGCCGCTCGATACGACCTCACGACGGAGCAGGGCGAAATGTCCGCCTGCTCGGGTGCGACGCCGGAATCGCCGACAGCAGCGTGCGGGTGTACTCCTGCGTGGGGTTCGCGAACAGCGCAGCGGCATCCTCGCACTCGACGAGCTCCCCCCGCTTCATCACGGCGATGCGGTCGGCGATGACGCGCACGAGCGACATGTCGTGAGAGATGAACAAGTAGGCGAGATTTCGCTCCTCCTGCAGTTCGCGCAGCAGGTTGACGACATGCGACCGGATGGACATGTCCAGCGCGGCGACGGGCTCGTCGCACACTACGATCTCGGGATCGGTCACGAGAGCGCGGGCAATGGCAACGCGTTGCAGTTGGCCACCGGACATCTCGTACGGATAGCGCTCGAGATGATGCGAGGTCAACCCGACCCGGTCCAGCAGCGTCGCGACACGCTTGGCACGATCGGCTGCGCTGTAGCCACCCTGGGCGAGCATCGGTTCGGCAATCGAATACCGGATCTGAGCACGGGGATTGAGCGACTTGAACGGATCCTGGAAGATCATCGTCGCCCGGGTTCTGATCTTGCGGAGGTCGGACGCACCGATCGCGGTGATGTCGTCACCGAGCACCGTGATCGACCCCGACGTGGGCTCGATCAGTCGCAGCGCCAACCGGCCGACAGTCGACTTGCCCGCACCGGACTCGCCGACGAGTGCGAGCGTCTCACCACGCCGCACCTCGAAGCTCACTCCCCGTACCGCTTCGACGGATTCGGCAATCCGCCCGAGCAGGTTGCGTCTGGCCGGGTACGACTTCGTCAGTCCCTCGACGGCCAGTGCTGTGTCGTGAATGCCTGATCGGACACGGTTGCGTGCACCGGTCATGGTGGTGTCAGTCATAGAATGCGTCCTCCAGCGAGATCTCGCCGGTGCGGACGCAGCGCGCGAGATGATCGGGTCCGGTAGCAGACAGCGGGATGGGACCATCGGTGCACGCGTCCTTCACGTACGGGCAGCGAGGAGCGAACCGACAGGAATCCACGAACTCGTGCGGGGGTGGCACTCGTCCGGGTATGACGCCCATCTTCTCGGCATGCCGTACCGGGTCGGGCATGGCGTGTAGGAGCCCGGCGGTATAGGGGTGCCGCGGATTGTCGAACAGTTCGAGGATGGGCGCATCCTCGACGATTCGGCCCGCGTACATCACTGCCGCCCGGTCGCACACTTCCGCGACAACACTGAGGTCATGGGTGATGAGCAGGACACCGAGACCGAGCTCTCGTTGGAGTTCGTGAATCAGGCCGAGCACCTGCCGCTGCACGGTCACGTCCAGCGCGGTGGTCGGCTCATCGGCGATCAGTACGTCCGGGTCACACGACAGTGCCATCGCCAGCATGACGCGCTGGCACATGCCTCCGCTGAACTCGTGCGGGTAGGCGTGAACTCGCTTCGCCGGTTCGGGGATCCCGACGCGGTCGAACAGTTCGACGGCACGCGCCCATGCGTCCTTTCTCGAGCACTTGCGGTGCCGCCGCACCGCTTCGGCGACCTGGTCACCGACCCGGAACGCAGGGTTGAGACTGCGGCGCGGTTCCTGGAAGATCATCGCGACCTCGGCGCCGCGAACCTGGTCGAGTTCTGTCTCCGACAATGTGTTCAGGTCGCGGTCGTTGACAACGGTGGAGCCGGATGTGCGTGCGTTGCGGGCCAGCAGGCGCATGATCGCGAGCGACGTGACGGTCTTGCCGGAACCTGATTCTCCGACCAGTCCCACGGTTTCGCCTCTGCGCACACTGAACGTGACGTCGTCGACGATCCGCGTCCAGCCGTGATCTGGCGTCTCGAAGTCGACGCACAACCCGTCGACCCGAAGGACCGTATCCTGCATCAGCGCGTCCGTAGTGACCGTCATGCCTTGCTCCCGCCCTGGCTGCCCACCGCGTCGCGAAGGCTGTCACCGAACAGCGACAGCAGCAGGATCGAGGCGACGATCATCACGCTGGACGGAACGATGGTCCAACTGTTGATCGCGAGGTTGTCGAATCCCTCCTTCACCATCGAGCCCCAACTCGCGGTCGGCGGTTGAACACCGAGGCCGAGGAAGCTGAGACCGGATTCCGCGACGATCGCAACGGACACTCCGAAGGAGATCTGAACAAGCATGGGCGAGAATATATTCGGCGCCACGTGGCGCGTCATGATCCGGGCCGGACCGGCACCACCGGAGCGAGCGGCTTCCACGAAGTCCTCGCTGATCACTTCCCTCGTACTGACCCGCACCAGCCGGTAGAACCGGGGTGCGAGCAGCACACCGACCGCGATCATCGCGTTGGTCAGGCTCGGTCCGAGTGCACCGACGATGGCCACCGCGAACAGCAACGGCGGCAGCGACATCAGCACGTCGAAGACGCGACTGGTCACGGAGTCGAGGGCGCCGCCCAGGTAGCCGGCGAGCAGCCCGAAACCGGCACCGACGACGAGACCGATACTGACCGCCAGGGTGGCGGCGGCCAGGTCGACTCCGGTGGCAACCATGAGCCGGCTGAGAATGTCTCGGCCGACTGCATCGGTGCCGAGCCAATACTGGCCGCTCGGACTCTCGAGCCTGCGCAGCAGGTCCTGCGCCGTCGGATCCTTCGGCGTCCAGAACTGGGCCAGAATGCCGATGAACACCAGGAGCATCAGGCCGACGAGGCAGATCATCCCGACCCGATCCTGCAGGAGACGCCTGACCGTCCGGCCGGGCGTGTACCCGAACATCTTCCTGGTGCGCTTCGCCTTCGTCACTATGGTCATCTGTTTCGAATCCTCGGGTTCAGGTAGCCGTACGAGATGTCGACCAGCAAGGTCACGAGCAGAACGATCACGCCGCTCACCAGGACGACACCCTGCATCGTCGGGATGTCACGGTTGATGACGGCGGTGACACCGAGCTGACCGAAACCCTGGATGTTGAAGATCGCCTCGACGATCACGGCAGCACCGACGACGCGTCCGACGTTCAGGCCGAGCACGGTGATGTAGGGAACCGCGGCGTTCTTCGCGGCGTGCTTGCCCACGAGCATCATCTTGCTCAGGCCCTTCGCACGGGCGGTCCGAATGTAGTCCTGCTCGAGTGCGTCGATCATTCCGCCGCGGGCCTGTCGGACGAGTTCGGCGAGGCTGATGCTCGCAATGGCGACGGCAGGGAGCGTTGCGTACATCAGCCACTCGCTCAGCCCGTCACTCAGCGGTGCATATCCGGTGGGAGGGAAGAGCTGTAGACCGTCCAGAGCAAACCACTTCACCAGGATCGCAGCAAGGACGAAGGGAGGTACGGCGAGAATGAACACCGAAGTGCCGGTGAGGAGCCGGTCGAACGCGCTGTCGCGTTTCACGGCGGCGAGGATTCCGAGCGGGATGCTCAGGATCACCACCATGAGCATCGCGAACAGGCCGATGGAGAGTGTCCTCGGAAGCCGGCGGGCGATGATGTCCGTGACGGGCTCGTTGGTGGAGAACGACACTCCGAGGTCGCCGTGCAGCGCGTTCCACACGTACGTCAGATACTGGTGCCATACCGGTTGGTCGAGCCCGAGACGTACCCGGACCGCCTCGACGGCCTCCGGTGAGGCCTCCGCACCGGCGATGATCGCGGCCGGGTCTCCCGGTGCGATTTCGACGAGCAGAAACACGATGATCGTCAGGATCAGAAGCATCGGCAGGACCGCCAGTAGTCGTGATGCCATGAACCTCAACATGAAAGACCCTTCGTCCGGCCATGCGTGAAGTGTGGATACAAGACACGAATTCGAATGCAAACGGGGAACGCCAACCGAGGCCGATTCCCGCGGTGCACCCAATAGTGAGGTACATCACTTAGATTGTCAATCTAACTTAGTCATCTAGGTATTCGCGCTCATGTCGATGACAATCTTTCCGGTGGTTCGTCGCTCRGCCACACGGGTCAATGCGAGCGGTGCCTCGTCGAGTGAGTAGACCTCGGAGACGAACGGCTTCATTCCCTGCGCGACCAGTCGCTCAATCTCTCCGCGCCCCTTGTCCACCGCGTCGGGAAGGTGGGATGCCAGCGTCCGGATCTCGAAGCCACGCACGATCGCACCCTTGAGGAGCACCAGGTTCAGCGGAATCCGCGGAATGTCGCCCTGCGCGAACCCGACGGAAACGAACCGCCCGCCCCACGCGATTGCTCGGAGCGCCTGCTCCGAGTAGGAGCCACCCACCGGATCGATCACCACGGCGGCGCCCGTTCCGGTGATCTCCTTGATGCGCTGTTTCAGGTCCTCGGTGTCGTAGGCGATCGTTTCCACCGCCCCCATCGAACGGCAGGCCTCGGCCCGCTCCGGAGTCGACACCGCGGCAATCACTTTGCCGCCCAAGCGAGTCGCGATGTCGATGGCCGCGCTCCCGACACCGCCTGCCGCACCGAGGATCACCACCCATTCTCCGGGCTCGAGCCCTCCGAAGGTCGTCACCGCGTGGTAGGCGGTTCGGTAGGTGACGTTGAACGCCGCCGCATGGACCATGTCCAGGCCCGCAGGGACTGGGGACAGTGCGGTCCGCGCGACCGTGATCCGCTCCGCGAAGGCACCGGACAGCACAGTTCCCATCACCGCGTCTCCGGGAGCGAGGTCGTCGACTTCCGGGCCTACCGACAGCACCCGTCCGGCGAATTCGCTACCGGCGGTGAACGGTGTCGGCACCGACAACTGGTAACGATCGGCCGCGATGAGGACGTCCGGGAAGTTCACCGAAGCCGCCTCGACGCCCACCACGACCTCACCGGTGCCCGCGACCGGGTCGGGCACCTCACGGATCACGATCGTGTCCGGCTTTCCGTGCACTTCACACCGCGCTGCGCGCATGTTGGAACCTTCCTGCTGGTGAATGGGGCTTGCCGTGAGGAGAAGTCGGAAGTCAGCGCGCCCCTCTGCGTACCGGCGCCTGCGGTCAGTACAGACCGCCGTCGACGCGGATCAGCGACGCCGTCGTGTAGCTCGAAGCCGGGCTCGCCAGGTACAGCGCGGTCGTGACGATCTCGTCGGGCCGTCCCGGCCGACCGATCGCACTCTGCGTCCTCTCCCGCTTCTCCGGCGCCCACGCCTTGGAGATGTCGGTCAGGAACGGGCCCGCGGAGATGGTGTTGACGCGGACCTTCGGCCCGAACTCGCGCGCGAACGCCCCGGTCACCGCGTTGAGCGCGGCCTTCGCCCCCGCGTAGGGGCCGAAGCGTGGCTGGGGGAAGATCGCGCCCGAGGACGAGATGTTGATGATCGAGCCGCCGTCCCCGGCGGCCATGCGCTCACCGACCAGCGACGTCAGGCGGAACGGACCCTTGAAGTTGACGCCGATCACCTTGTCGAACAGTTCTTCGGTGGTCTCGGCCGACGACGGTGCGACCGGGGACATGCCCGCATTGTTGACCAGGACGTCGACCCGGCCGAACACCTCGTACGCCAGGTCCACCAACGCGTCGATCTCGTCCCACCTGCCGACGTGGCAGCTGACCGGAAGTGCCGTGCGGCCGAGCGCCTCGACCTGGCGAGCGACCTCCGCGCAGGCGTCCGCCTTCCGGCTGGTGACGACGACGTCGGCACCCGCCTCGGCGAATGCCAGCACCATTTCGCGGCCCAGCCCCCGACTGCCACCGGTCACGAGAGCCACCTTGCCGGCAAGCGAGAAGTGATCGGTCACGCGATTCCGTGCTCCTCGAGGACGGCGGCGTGCTTGACCTTCGCTGCGGCCAGTCGCGTCGGGATGTGCTCGGTCGGGAACAGGTTCTCGGTGGGCTCGTAGTTCGCGAGCACACCACGGGCGACGGCGACCTTGTGCACCTCGGTCGGGCCGTCCGCGAGGCCCATCGAGATGACACCGGTCCACCAGATGTGCAGCGGCGTCTCGATGGTGCTGCCGAGCGAGCCGTGCAGCTGGATCGCACGGTGAATGATGTCGTGGTACACCTTCGCCATCGCGACCTTGCACATGGCGATGTAGGTGCGTGCTGCCCCGTGCGGCTGGGTGTCGATGATCCACGCGGTCTTGAGGACCAGCAGGCGGTACTGCTCGAGCTCGATTGCCGAGTCGGCGATGAACTGCTGCACCAACTGCTTCTTGGCGAGGACCTCACCCTGGGTGCGGCGGGAGAGCGCACGCTCGCCCATCATGTCGAGCGCGCGCTGGCATTTGCCGACGGTCCGCATCGCGTGATGGACCCGGCCACCGCCGAGCCTGGCCTGCGCCACCTCGAAGCCCTGCCCGGGACCACCGAGGATCGCATCCGCCGGGACGCGGACGTCGTTGTACCGAATGTACGCGTGGGTACCCTCGTCGAGCTCCTCGCGATCGCCCATCACGGAGACGTTGCGGACGATCTCGATGCCCGGAGTCTCGGCAGGCACAACGAACATCGACATGCGGCGATACGGGGATGCCTCGAGGTCCGTCACCGCCATCACGATAAGGAAGGAGGCGTACCGCGCGTTCGACGAGAACCACTTCTCGCCGCTGATGACCCACTCGTCGCCGTCCTTGCGTGCCGCGCAGACGAATTCCTTCGGGTCCGAACCCGCCTGCGGCTCCGTCATCGAGAAGGACGACACGATGTCACCGTCGAGGAGCGGCTGCAGGTACTTCGCCTTCTGCTCCTCGGTGCCGAACATGGCGAGGATCTCGGCATTGCCCGTGTCCGGTGCGGCGGTGCCGAAGACCGTGGGCGCCCACATGGATCGACCCAGCACCTCGTTCAGCAGGGCGAGCTTGATCTGCCCGTATCCCTGCCCGCCGAGCTCCGGACCCAGGTGGCAGGCCCACAGGCCCTGCTCCTTCACCCGCTCGCGGAGCGGCGCGAGAATCGCTCGAGCAGCCTTGTTCTCGGTGTTGTAGGGCTGGCCGAGATGAGGGAACAAGAGGTCGAGGGGTTCACACTCTTCTCGAACGAACTTGTCCGCCCAGTCGAGCTTCTCCTGAAACTCGGCGTCAGTCTGGAATTCCCACATCGTATGTTTCCTTTACGGTTTCGCGCATCGCGATGCGACGCGGTGTACTACGAACCTCAGTGTGCGGTGATCGCACGGAAGCAGAAGCGCAGCAGGTGCGCCCGGACCTCCTCGGTAGGTTGCTCCCCCGATTCGAGATAGGTTGTCGTCAGCCCCATCACCAGCGTGTGGACGAACATGGCCGTGCGCTCGGCGTCGGCGACCCCGCTCTCGTCGAGAACCTGGCCGAGCAGTTCCCGGATCCGGGTGTGGCCGACCGGTTCGATCTCGCTCTTCGTTCTCGCGATCTGCCCCATGTTCCAGATGATCACCCGACTGAGCTCGGACAGTGCCCGGTCCTCGATCTGCGCCAGGACCCCGTCGATCCACGCGGCCAGCCGCGCCTCGAGCCCGGACTGCTCGAGCACCCGATGCTCGAGGTAGGCGTGGATCTTCAGCAACCCCTGCTCGTAGGTCGCGACAATGACGTCGTCGCGACCGCGGAAGTTCCGGTAGAACGCCTGGTTGGACATTCCCGCTGCACCGACGATCTCCGCGATCCTGGGTTGTTCGGTACACCCGTTGCGCAGCATCACCGACTGTGCCGCTCGGATCAGAACATTGACCTCGTCGTCGTAGGAGGCCTGCCTGCGCGGCGTCGGCACGCGGCGCAGCTGACGACCGCCCGGGATCACCGGTGGAGCATCGTTCTGTCCGGGCACGGTCTCTGTCATCGGATCAACTCGTTCCAGCAATCAGGGCAGCAGCGACCGGGTCAGTATCCGATGAACTCGAGCGCTTCGGTCAGCAGGCCGGGCAGCGCCGGTTCCATCCTCTGGAATGCGGGGCTCAAGGTTCCCCGCCTGCGTGCACGCTTGATCAGCAGTGCGGTGGCAGCCGCTTCCTTGTACCGGGTCAGCGCGTGGAACCACTCGATGTCCTCGACGGTGCGACCCAGCGTCTCCTCGTAGGTCGTCGTGACCTCCGCGACCGTCGGTGTGCCACAGGGCTCGTCGAAGGCGGCAGCCGGGTGCCGAACCTCGTCGGTGAAGTAGGTGAGCCACGTCAGATCGATGCGCGGGTCACCGACGGACCAGATCTCCCAATCGATGATCGCCGTGACGCGATCACCGTCACACAGGGTGTTGCCCAAGCGGTAGTCGCCGTGATTGACAACCGGTGGTGCCGGTGCGGGCATTGTGGCGTACAGCGCCTTGGCGCAGGTCGGGTAGTCCCCCCGGAGATCATCCGGGATGGTCTCGAAAGCCCGCGTCCATCTGTCGATTTCGTCTGACAGTGAGAGGACGGGCTCATCCCCCAGGCCGATGTCGGCAGGGCTCACCGAATGGAGGTGCCCCAGCATCCGCGCGGCGTCGAGGTACCGCGCGCGCGTCTGCGCCCGGGTCGCCTCGTCGCGCGGACGGTCCGCGACCAGGAGCGGCTCCACACATTCCCCGGGGACCATCTCCATCGCCACGAACGGGGGGCGGGCGGCATCCTCGAAGTGGACCGCCGGTGCGGCGACACCCGGAACGCTCTGCAGCGCCCTCATGACGCGACCCTGGCGGATCACGTCCCTGTTACGGACCGGTTCGAGCCCAGGAGGGGCGACCTTGAGGACGACCGACTCCGCCTTGCCGCCATCGGAGACGTCGGCGATGAAGGTCAGGCTCGAGGTTCCGCCGGTGAGCGGGCGCACGTTGTCGACCTGGAGACCCGGCCGCCATTGACGTCCGGCCACGGCAGCTCGAAGGCCGATGTCGGCAATGAGGTCCGAGTGCTCGGTTTCCTTCGTCATGTGGATCCTTCGCTTGAAGACGAGCAAAAGTGAGATTGTGATTCTGGGAACATAATTCTGAGTACCTGCCGCGGCGTCAACACTTCGTTCCACTGAACGGATCGCTCGGAACCTGCGTCAGCTCAACGAAACCCGGTGATATCGCGAATTACCCGACTTGAAAGTGCGCAGCGCGCAGGTCCGCCTTGCGCACCTTCCCGAGTGCGGTACGAGGCAGTTCGTCGACGACGACCAGCCGCTCGGGTGTCTTCTGCCTGGCCAGTCCCGATTTCTGGAAGTGCACTCGAAGCTCGTCGAGGCCGAGCCGGGCACCCGGTCCGACTACGACAACCGCTGCGACCACCTCGCCGTAGCGCGGGTCCGGGGCCGCGACTACAGCCCCTTCGACAACTGCGGGATGGGTGACCAGCACATCCTCGACCTGACCGGAGGAGATCGTCTCACCCGCCCTGATCACCACGTCCTTGATCCGGTCGGTGATCGTCAGCCGACCGGCCGGGTCGAGATGTCCCAGGTCGCCGGTGCGCATCCAGCCGTCGTCGGTGAACGCCTGCACGTCGAGCGCGCCGTCCCGGTAGCCGACGAACTGATCGGGCCCCTGAAGGACGACCTCACCGTCGACCCCGACCGGGACGTCGGCACCGCGGTCGTCGAGAATACGGACCCGAACACCCACCATCGGAGCACCGTCGGTCCCCAGCCGCTCGGCCTCCGCCTCCCCGGCTCGACCGGACGTGGCGGTGGGATGTTCGGTCGAGCCGTAGCATCGGAACGTCGATATTCCCGCGTGCGCCGCTCGCCGGACCAGACCTTCGGGAACCGTCGCCGCCCCGATCAGGAAGTCCGACAGGGTGGCGAGCTTGTCCGCGACGTCGTCCACGTCCAAGAGGCCGGTGAGATGGAAAGGCGTGCCCGAGGTCGCGGTGACCCGATACTGCGAGATCAATTCTGCGGCGAGGGCGGGATCCCAACTCTCCATGTACACGGCACTGCGGCCGTGCACAAGGGGGCGCAACACACTGCTGACGCCCGCGATGTGTCCGGGCGGGAACGACACGAGCTGCACGGAATCAGCGCGGCCGCCGGATGCACCGGGGGCCGACCGCACTTCGGCGAGCAGCGAATTGTGGCTGTGCTGGACACCCTTCGGAGCAGCGGTGGTTCCCGACGTGTAGATGAGCAGAGCAATGTCGTCCGCATGCACAGCCGGCCGTACGTACTCCTCCGACATCGGCAGGCCGTCCCAGGAGAGCGTGCCTGCGGGAGCGTCGCCGACAATCACCACGTGCCGGAGCGACGGCAGCCCCGAATAGCTGTCGATCCGATCGCGGTAGTCGGTCCTCCGCCGGCGATCCGGCTGGATCAGCACCGTGGCTTCCGACTGCTCGAGGATGAACCGAACCTCGTTCGGCCCGTAGACGTGCACGATCGGGACGAGGATCGCGCCCGCCAGCAGCACGGCCGCGTAGGCCACCGACGCCTCGACACGATTGGGTAGCTGCACCGCCACGGCGTCCCCGGGGCCCACACCGAGCGCGAGCAGCGCCGCCGCCACCCGTTTCGCGGCCTGTCGAATCTCACCGATCGATGTCACCGTTCGGGCCCCGTCTGCCGCCGCGTACACGATCGGCGCGTCAGAGCCGACGGAGTCCTCGGACAGGACATCCACCCAGGTGCGGCGGCTGTAGTAACCCTCGCGATACCACCGCTCGACGAGTTCGCACGCCACAGCAGACCTGCCAGATCGAGTCGGTGGGCGAGTCATTTTTCCCCGCCTCCTCGCAGCCGGGCACGCCAGTTGTCGAGGTCGGCCGGATCCGCTCCGTTGTCGAGCATCCATTGGGCCGGCCCCCCGGGAGTTGCACTCAGTTGCTCGATGACCGGCTCGATCGCCTCAACCGGCGCATGCATGTACTTCTCCGGCAGCGGCGGCGAATCGCGCTTCCTCACACCGGCATCGATCCACCTCCGATGCAGGCTGTCCAATGCGTCCTCGCTACGAACGAAGTCCGCGACGACCGCCGTCGGTTCGACCCCCGCAGCGAGCAGCAGAACCGCGACAGCAACACCGGTTCGGTCCTTGCCTGCCGTGCAATGCACGAGCGTCGCGTCGCGCGAGCGGGAAACGGCCCGAAGTAGGTCACCCGCCCAGATCTCGCCGCAGTTCAGCATGCGTACGAACACCGCTGCCAGGTCGGTGGGCGCTGCGTCGGGCGCTGCAGCGTCGAACATCGGCACGTGGTGCACGACGGAATCCGGAGCCCACTGGTAGGCGAAGCGGGCGCGTTCTCGCACACCCCGAAGATCGACAATGCTTGCAGGCGGCCATGATTCGAGGTCTGGCACCGCGGAGTCACCCGGATACGGGGCATCCCCTCGATACAGGACGCCGGTCGCGGTCACCCCGCCGCCGACGAGGGTCAATCCACCGATGTCACGCAGATTGACCAACCCCGGAGCATTGAATTCCGCCGCGTGCGCGCTCACGCAACGTCCGCCGGAAGATTTTCAAGCGCAGGCCGGTACGCAAGAGCGAGGAGCGCACCCGCGGCAGCCAGCCCGCCGACGACCGCGATCAGACCACCCACCCAGCCGGCGAAAAGATCGTGCCCGAACAGCAGATGATCGAGACTCGCAGCGCCGGGTCCGGCGATCGCGACGACCACCGCACCCACCGCTAGGACGAGGTTGTACTCCCACCCGTCCGAGACGATGAAGAAGCCCTTCCCGCGATGCACCGTCCACGCGGCAACGAACATCAGGGAGACGAACGCAGCGGCGGCGAAGGGAGTGAACAGGCCCAGCGCGAGCGCAATTCCTGCGGCGACCTCCGTGACTGCGGCGAGCCACGCATTGACCGGGCCGGGGCGCATTCCGATGCTCTCGAACCATCCAGCGGTTCCCGGAATCCGCCCTCCACGAAACAGTTTCCCGTATCCGTGTGCGGCCATCGTCAGCCCAAGACAGACCCGCAGGATCAACAAACCCGAGTCCACTGCATCCATTTCCACTCCGTCCGTCACGCGGGGTGAAGTCCCAGCGTCACCCACAGTAGACAAATATAACCTCTATAACTACGTTAGCAAACGGACTCTCGGGACGCTGGTTCGTTCGACCAGGTCCTCGCTCACACATCAGCGAAAGGCACAATCCATGGACCTCACCCACGCGTCGGCCGCGGTCACCGGCGGCGCCTCCGGCCTCGGCAGGGCGACCGCAGAGGCCTTCATCGCCCGCGGCGTACCGACGGTCATCGTCGACCTCCCGTCTTCGAACGGCGCGGCTGTCGCCAACGAGCTCGGCGACCTCGCAACGTTCATGCCCGCCGATGTCCGCGATCCCGAGGCCGTCGGGGCGGCACTCGCGGCGGCCGAACAGTCGGCGCCGTTGCGGGCCGTCGTTCACTGCGCCGGTCGCGGCGGCAAGGTGCGCCTGGTCAACAAGGACGGCACACCCGGCGACCTGGACCTGTACAAGCAGGTCATCGACACCAACCTCGTCGGCACCTTTACCGTGGCCAGCGTGGCCGCCGCCCGGATGGTCAGGAACGAACCGGTCGACGGCGAGCGCGGTGTCATCATCATGACCTCGTCCGTCGCCGCCTTCGAAGGCCAGATCGGCCAGGCCGCATACTCCTCCGCGAAGGCCGGCGTCGCGGGAATGACGATCGTCGCGGCACGCGACCTCGCACGCAAGCTCGTTCGCGTCGTCACGATCGCCCCCGGGACGTTCGAAACGCCCATCCTCGGCGGTCTGTCCGAGAAGGTGCGCGATTCACTCGCGTCCCAGGTTCCCCATCCCACCCGACTGGGCGATCCGGCCGAGTACGCGAAACTTGCGCTCGCCATCGTGGACAACGCGATGATCAACGGCGAGACGATCCGAATCGACGGCGCGATCCGGATGGCGCCGGTGTAAACACACGCCACGCCCCCGGCGTGCGCACGAATATGGGGACGGTGGGAGCGACTACGCTCCCACCGTCCCCATATTCCGTCTCCTTGTTCGTGCCCCACCTCGCGCGGGTCGCACGAGCGTCAGCCGGTAGCGCCCGACAGCGCCGCGCGCGCACCGAACACCGGGGTGCGCTTCTCGAGGAAGGCCGCCTTGGCCTCGGCGGCATCCTCGCCACCGATATTGTTGACCTGGGCCTGCGACTCGAGCCGCAGCGCCTGCTCCATGCTTCCGCCCTCGACAGCTGCGTTCAGCATTTGCTTCGTCAGCGACAACGCCCGAGCCGGGCCCGCGGCGAGGCGCTCGGCCATCGAATCGACCGTGATGTCGATCTCGGACGGTGCAACGATCCGCGTCACCAGGCCGAGATCCGCCGCCTCCTGCGCGGAGTACATGTCGCCGAAGTAGGCGATCTCCTTCGCCTTCTGTAGACCGACCAGCCGGGGGAGCAGCCAGGAGCCGCCCATGTCGACCGAAAGCGCACGATGAACGAAGATCTGCGAGAAGCGGGCCCGATCGGTTGCCACCACCAGGTCACACCCCAGGGCCAGGTTCCATCCCGCTCCGACGGCAACGCCGTCCACCTTCGCGATGGTGGGGATCGTCATGGCATGCAGCGTGCGAGCCGCTTCACTGGCGTCGGACATGAAGTCGAGCGTGTCCCCACCCGTCAGGCTCGCGAGATCGGCTCCGGAGCAGAAGTCGCCGCCGTCGCCGGTGAGCACCATGACACGGTCCGCGTGTGCCCGCTCGATAGACGTGAAGATCTCG
This sequence comes from Rhodococcus sp. P4_B6, assembly GCF_056402215.1. Lineage (NCBI taxonomy): Bacteria > Bacillati > Actinomycetota > Actinomycetes > Mycobacteriales > Nocardiaceae > Rhodococcus > Rhodococcus sp. P4_B6. The sequence continues at coordinate 34,475 of NZ_JBFUHV010000086.1, forward strand.
GCCAGTTCGTGCCACATGGCCAGGTTCACGGCGTTCTTCTTCTCCGGGCGGGACATGACAACAGTCACGACACCGCCGCTACGCTCGACACGCAGAAACTCCACCGACGTTGCTCCCATCTTCCACACATCCACGATCGGCGCCGCCGACTCCGACACAGCGCACTAGCCGAAAAGCTAGTGCACATGGTTAACTACGTCAACAAGCACGATTCCTTGAGGAGTGTCATGGACTTCGCTCTGAGCGACGAGCAGGTTGCCCTTGCCGAGACCGAGCGCGCCTGGCTCGCCAAGAACGATCCCTTACTCGTCCGCCGACCGACGATCGACGACGGTCCCGCGCGGATCCCCCAGGGCGCGCTTCGCCACATCGCCGAATCCGGCACCATCGGCCTGCTCACGTCCGACCTGGGCGGCACCCACGTCGATCTACTCGTGCTGTGTGAAGAACACGGCCGCTCCGGAAGCTCGGTTCCTTTGGCGGAGTTGGCGATCGCCTGTCGCCTGCTCGAAGAGATCGGGCACCCCGCCCTCGAAGATGCCGCGTCGGGTGAATCCCTGACCGTACCCGCGGCCGGCTCGCTCGAGGCGCCGGCACTGCACGCCGACATCGAGGGAACCTCCCTCCGGCTGCACGGTACGACAGCCCCTGTCACCGGACTCGTCGACGCCCAGCGGGTTCTCGTCCTCGCATCGACCGCGGACGGCACGGAAGTGGCCGCTGTCGTCTCCGTCGACGCCGTCACCATCCGCACCCTCGAAACCCTCGACCTCACCCGATCGTGGGCGGTCGCCGATCTCGATCTCACGCTCGACACGGGCGAGTGGTCGGTCGTACCGGCAGGCACGCTGGCATTCACCCGGGACGAGCTCGCCACGTACCGCTCGACGGACGCCGTTGGAGCCGCGTCCCGGCTTCTCGACCTCACAGTGGAGTACGCCGGTCAGCGGACACAGTTCGACCGGCCGATCGGCAGTTTTCAGGCAGTCAAGCATCACTGCGCCGACATGGCGCTCTCCGTCGAGGCATCCCGCGCGGCGTTGTGGGCCGCCGCTGTGGCGTTGGACGGCAACGACCTCGAGGTCCGCACGCGAGCGGTATCGGCGGCAGCGGCCTACGCGGGCGAGGGCACCAGCACGACCGCACAGACCGCGCTTCAGGTTCACGGCGGTATCGGGTTCACCTGGGAACACGACGTTCACCTCCTGATCCGCCGGATCAAGGTGGACGAACTCCTCGACGGATCGGTGAGGTACCACCGGCGCCGTGTGATCAGCGCCTGAGCGCAACGCATCCGCACGCAGAGAGGCGGGG
>NZ_JBFUHV010000087.1:0-35426 GCF_056402215.1 Rhodococcus sp. P4_B6
GTACACACCCGGGCCACGCCGGGGGTGTAGGCGCGGGAGAGGTCGTCGCGGTGTGTGAGCGGAACCGTCGGGTTCACCTCGAGCTTGCCGCCCAGATGCAGCAGGAAGGTACGGTCGCTGACCTTCCCGACGGTCACCCCGGGCACCTCGGCGATCGCGGTCGCGATCTGGTCGGCGTGCGCGACGTCCGAGGCGTCGCAGGTGAGATCGATGACCATGTGGTCGGGGTGGCTCTCGGCCACATCGAGCGCCGTCATCGCGCCCTTCACCGACGCAATGGCCGCCGCCAACGTGGACGTGGTACCGGCGCCGACCGGAGCGTGGACCCGAACAGTGATCGAATAACCGGGGCTGGGACTGGGCATGGGACGCTCCTCATCGAGTGACGAGCAGCAGGCGCCTACAGGGGCGTGACCCGATCGGCCCGCACGGCCGGCGCTTCCGCCGCAACATCTTCAGTCTGCGCGGCCAGCACCGACCCGGACAAGAGGACAATGACCCGTCCCGCGGCCCAGGATGGAAGACACACCCGGCGACCAGCCACCAGGCGCGAACACAGGACACCGCCGCTGCGGCGCCCCCACCGCGAGAGACAACCGAAAACGAGCAGGAGCCCATGACGGCACACAAGAATCCACCGGTCGGGCCCACCACCGATCACGAACGAATCCGCTGCTGGATCCAGCACCATCACGGGGCGCCCGCAACGACCACCCGGCTCCCGGCCCGCCCCGGGTCGTCGACGACGACGCTGCTGGTCGACTTCGCCGGTCTGCGCCCGGGATCGGGTCTCGAGCACATTTCCTGGAAGCAAGGGAATCGAACGACTTTCAGTGGATCTGCCGGCCGACCAGGATCCAGAAGACGTGAAGACGCAGGCCGTCGCTCAGTTGCGGACACAGGGCATCCGCACCTGGTCCGACCTGTCCCTACAGACGATCCTGACCACCGATGAGCCCGGAATCAGCAGGTACACCTTCACCTACTGGATCGACGACGACCACCGCCACTGACCAGCTAGAGCGACACCACTACTCGCGCAGGATCGACCCCCGGGCACACGGGATACAGGGCCCACCACCTTTCGACAGCGCCTAATAGACCCACCACGATCCATCGGCGACCTCCGGATACCTGCTGGCACGGAGGCGGGAGGCGCCTCGTAGCGCCTGCGCCGCCCGAATGGCGGCAGGTGGTCATCGTCTCAGCGCGATAGACGAGTGCGGTCGGACATGACGTCAGTCTCAGCTCTCGTCTGGTTGAGCGGCTTCGACGTCACCATCGTCGGCGAACAGCAACCGTCCGTCGTCGGCCGCGACAGCCCCGTCACGGGCCTCGTCAGAGCGCTTGCAGGTGTTCTCGATAGAGCATTCGCGCAACAGGCTCATCGCACCGAGGACCCGCGAGCTTACCCCGCCAATGCCGACGCCGAAGGGCCGCGAATCAACGGTCGTACGATCTCGCCGAGCACGCCGGCGAGGTTGTCGCCGAGACCTGCCCGGTATAGCGGGTATCTGGTAGAGGCGTTCCCAGGCAATTCGGACCTGCAGTGGGCTCCTTGCATACGGAGCATACGGGGAAAGGCCGTTCGGGATGCAAGCGATACAGCATTGGGTGAGGTGTGCACAAATGCGCAAACTGTGGTGCACGATTCCCATAACTGAGTGTGTCGCCCATCACCTAGCGTCGGCGGTGCACCGAAAACCTGACCGGATCCGAGCCCACCGCGGCACCGCCGGCTGAGACTGCAAACTGGAGAGTGCTCGTATGACAGCTGTTACTGAATCGGCAATCCGGCGCGATGTGCAGGAGTTCCTGGGGAGCGCGAAGAAACTCCTCATCGGGGGCGAATGGGTGTCGGCCGCATCAGACCGCACTTTCACGACCTACGACCCGGCCACCGGCAACGCCCTTACCGAGGTCGCGCGCGGTGGCGCCGAGGACGTCGACCGTGCAGTCCGGGCCGCACGCACGGCGTTCGACGAGGGCCCGTGGTCCACCATGAAGCCCAACGAGCGSGAACGCCTCATCTGGCGGGTCGGCGACATCCTCTCCGARCGCGCCGAGGAATTCGGTCAGCTCGAGGCGCTGGACAACGGCAAGTCGGCGGGCATCGCCGCGGCCGTCGACGTCGCCTGGTCGGCCGACATCTTCCGCTACTTCGCGGGCTGGGCCACCAAGATCGAGGGCAGCACGGTCAACGTGAGCATGCCGTTCGTCCCCGGCGGCCAGTTCCACGCGTACACGCTTCGTGARCCCGTCGGCGTCTGTGGACTGATCGTTCCCTGGAACTTCCCGCTGCTGATGGCCGCGTTCAAGCTGGCCCCCGCGCTCGCGGCGGGCAACACGGTGATCCTCAAGCCCGCGGAGCAGACCCCGCTCACCGCGATCCTGCTCGGTGAGGTGTTCGAGGAGGCCGGCTTYCCGCCCGGCGTCGTCAACATCGTCACCGGCTWCGGCGACGCCGGGGCCGCGCTGTCGGCTCACGACGACGTCGACAAGATCGCGTTCACCGGCTCCACCGAGGTCGGGAAGAAGATCGTCGACGCCGCCCGCGGCAACCTGAAGAAGGTGTCGCTCGAACTCGGCGGCAAGAGCGCCAACGTCGTGTTCGCGGACGCGGACTTCGACGCCGCCGTCACCGGATCGCTCAACGCCTGGCTGTTCAACCACGGCCAGTGCTGCGTCGCAGGAACCCGGATGTTCGTCGAGGACAGCATCTTCGACGACTTCACCGCCGCGGTCGCCGAGGCCGCGAGCCAGGTCAAGATCGGCCCCGGACTCGACCCCACCACCCAGCTCGGACCGCTCGTGTCGCAGGAACAGTTCGACAAGGTCACYGGYTAYCTGGCCGCCGGACTCGCCGACGGCGCCCGCGCCCTCACCGGCGGAAAGCGCTGGGGCGACACCGGCTTCTACGTCGAGCCGACGGTGTTCGTCGACGTGAAGCCCGAATTCAGCATCGTCGAGGARGAGATCTTCGGCCCSGTCGTCGCSGCGCTSCCSTTCAACGCSGAGGAGGGCGTCGCGAAGGCGGCGAACAGCAGCATCTACGGCCTCGCCGCCGGAATCTGGACCAAGGACCTGTCCAAGGCGCACCTCACGGCCCGYCAGCTCAAGRCCGGTTCGGTGTGGATCAACCAGTACAACGGGTTCGACACCGCCATGCCGTTCGGYGGMTACAAGCAGTCCGGKTGGGGRCGTGAGCTCGGGGCCACCGCCATCGACCTCTACACCCAAACCAAAGCCGTCAACATCGCACTATGATGCGGGTACGGCGAGTGTCGCCGTACGAGTCGAGAACCTGAAACAAGAATCGCACCCGATATGTCATCTCCAGCCGCTCCGGGCAACCCGCGAGAGAGTGTTCGAGAACAACTCGACAGTTGGCAGAACGCCCTCAGCGGAACGTTCTTTCCGATGCAGGTGGACACCCAGGTTGACCACGATTTCCGATGCGGTGTCGATACCCACCACATCGGCGGGATGCAGCTGTCAGTGGTGCAGGCGCGACCCGAAACCGTGGTTCGCACAGGAAAGCAAGCTCGAGCGGACGAGAGCGAACACTATTGCATCGCGTTTCAGCGAGCGGGAATCTGTACGTTTACACAGGACGATAGGACAACCATCCTCCGCCCCGGGCAGTTCACGGTGTACGACTCGACCCGCTCATTCGCATTCCGCTTCAGTTCACCACACACAACCGCGGTATCGATGTTCGACCGGAGCGCGCTGAACCTCGACGTATCCCAGATAGCCCGCGTGACAGCTACCGCAGTGTCAGGTAACGAGGGTTTGGGAAAACTGGTCTCGACGATGCTGCTTCATCTGGTTGACTCGCCGGGCGAATTCTCGGACGTTGTTTCGCGGAAAGTATCCTCCACCCTGCTCGACCTGGTGGAGACCCTGTACAGGGAAACTCTCTTGGATTCCAGCGATTCAGAATCCGCTCAGCGGTCATTCGTTCTCCGGGTAAAGGCATTCATCGAGGAAAATCTCGGGGAACCGCACCTCGCAGTCGGCGATATCGCTGCAGCCCATTTCGTTTCAGTTCGATGCCTGTACAAAGCATTCGAAAATGAGCAATACGGTGTCGCACAGTATGTACGACACCGCCGCCTGGAACGAATACGGAAACAGCTCGTCGACCCTCTGACAACTCGGCGTCCGGTCAGTGAGGTCGCGGCGACGCACGGCATGATCAACGAGGCCCATTTCAGCCGAATATTCCGTGAGAAGTACGGCGCCAGCCCCTCCGAGTACCGCAGGCTCTACGTCTCGGCATAACCCCCCCAACTGCCCCGGGCTCGCAGGTGACGCTCAGTTGCGCGGACGTAACCCACTGCACACCAGCACTTCCGGGAACGCAAACTGACACGATCGCCCCGGATAAGAGGGCGATCAACACAGTTTCCGACATCGCTTCCGCCTGGGGACAGTGGCATGTGTGGTGCCGCGCAGGACCTCGACGCCGTGCACAGAACGACAATGAGTTCTGCACAAACGAACAGAGATATGTGACCGTCGTCACGATACGATACGCATATCCGAAAAGGGAAGAATGCAGCGTCGCAGTTTCTTAAAAAACTTGTGCGCCCAGCCCTCGCGGGTGCCGAATAGCCACCACGCGCTCACGAATTAACTGAAAGAGAATCACATGACGAGCCTCAGAGCGGAAATTCTGATCGATGCACAACCGGACCGTGTATGGAAGATTGTCAGCGATGCGGCAAATATCAGCGAATGGTATCCGCTGATTTCCCAGTCACACCTCGACTCGAGCGGTGTGCGCCACCTCGAGTTGATCGACGGCAGCCGGGTCGAGGAGAAGATCGTCACCTCCGACGAGAACCTGCGCCGGTTCCAGTACCAGATTCAGGGGGGCGACCTCGCGGTCGATCACCATTTGGGAACCATCGATGTCATTCCCGTCGAGGACAAGACACTCGTCGTGTACTCGAGCGAGATCACCCCGGACAACCTAGCTCTGCTTGTTGACTCCGCAGTAAAGGATGCGCTGGCCGGCCTCCGTGGTCACGCTGCTGCCCACACGGGATGCCCCGCCGCGCTTGGTAACTGAGTCACACGTTCCTGACCTGAAAACGATTCCGTAGAAAGCGAGTGCCTCGATGACCACCGTTATCCCGAATTCTGTTGATACCGAACGATACTCCTCCGATATCGACCTATTTTCCGCAGAATCACTAGCGGACCCGTACGACGACTACCGACGCCTGCGCGACATCGGGCCGGCAGCATATTTGACCAAGTACGACATGTGGGGGACGTTCCGATACGACGAAGTCAAACGCGTCCTCGGTGATCCTCGCGCCTTCATCTCCGGCCGCGGCATCGCCATGAGCGACACGATCAATACCGCGTGGGGTGGCTTCGCGCCATTCAAGGATGGGGAGGAACACGCCGTCCCGCGCCGGATCATGATGCAGGGAATGGGCCCGAAAGCGGCATTGGCCTACCAGGAAAAGATCGATGTGGCCGCCAAGGAAGTGGTCGACCGGATCGTGGAAATGGGGGAATTCGACGGCGTGCCCGAGGTCGCGCAGCGGATGCCTGCTGCGGTCTTCATGCACGCTCTCGGTGCCGAACACGCCGTTTCCGGACCGGAAATGCTTCGGTGGGCGACGGATTCGTACAACTGCTGCGGACCGGACGGCACTTACGACGACACCCTTCCCAGCGTGGAGAAGCTCATCAACTTCGTCGCCACCAGCCTCGGCCGCGACCAAGTCAGGGCTGGCAGCCTGAGCGCGCAGGCCTGGGCGGCCGCCGAGGAGGGCAAGGTCACCGAAGAGCAGGCGTTGGGGATCATCGGCGTCATGGCTTTGGCCGGCCTGGACACTACCGCCAGCCTGATCGGCAATCTGCTGGCGCTGTTCGCGCGGCACCCTGACCAGTGGGCGATCGTCCGTGATGATCCTTCCTTGGTTCCGAGTGCAGTGCTAGAGGGCGCTCGGACGGAATCGACCGCGCAGTGGTTCACACGAGTGACCAGCTGTGACGTTCAGTTCGGTGAGATCACCATTCCGGCCGGATCGAGAATGATGCACAGCTACGCCTCGGCGAACAGAGACGATCGGCACTACCCGAACGCGCACGTATTCGACGTTCGCCGGAACCCGACCGACCACCTTGCCTTCGGTTACGGCCCGCACTCCTGCGTGGGCAAGAACATCTCCGGCCTCGAGGTGAACTCGCTGTTCAAGGAGTTGGCCAAGCGCGTCGACCGGATCGAACTGAATGGTGAGCCCCACTTGCACCCGAACAACATCATCCGCGGCATGGAGTCGGTGCCGCTCAAGATTCATCCGCGCTGATCACACCCCTGCAGTCGGGGGGTTCGCGCGTGTCCGGGCACACCCCGCCTGCAGGGCGCTGGCGCCCATCGAGCGGCATGGCCGCTCGGGGCGCTTCGTCAGAATAGTCACATCCGAAGGAATCGAAAATCAATGCCCAAGATCAATTTTCGCCACGGCGACGGAACCGAGACCAGTGTCGACGCGATACACGGAACCAGCGTCATGCAAGCTGCCGTAGGCGCCGGCATCGACGAGATCGTTGCCGAGTGCGGGGGCAACGCCATGTGCGCGACATGTCATGTGTATGTCGAAAGCGCAGACATCGCGCTGCCCGACATCAATGACGAAGAAGATGAGATGCTCGACAACGCACTCGCCCCCCGCCTGGAGACAAGTAGGTTGTCCTGCCAACTCCCGGTCACCACGGACATCGACGGGCTTGTAGTCACACTTCCGTCGACCCAATACTGACATGCAGACACATCGGTTTACCCCAGAGGACTGCATCGTCATCGTGGGAACGGGACAAGCCGGGCACCAGGCGGCGGTGTCGCTACGTGAGCAAACTTTCGCCGGCAGGATCGTCCTCATCGGTGATGAGCCCGACCTGCCGTACCAGCGACCACCCCTTTCCAAGGGCTACCTCGCCGGCCACACACCGGCTGAAGCTCTCCCGCTCCGTCCCGAGGACTTCTACTCGCGTCATGGTATCGAACTGCTCACCGGAGACTCTGTCACGTCGATCATCCGAGACAAGTGTCGTGTCGTCTTGTGCTCTGGTAAGGAACTCGACTTCACCCACCTCATACTTGCGGTGGGCACCGAACCTCGATCTCTCGCGGTTCCAGGAGGAAAGGCACAAGGAGTCTTCACGTTGAAGACTCCCGCCGATGCCGACTCAATTCGGGAACGCTTCCAGGGACCATCGCAGAACGTGGTGATCATCGGTGGCGGCTTCATCGGCATGGAGGTCGCCGCCGCAGCAGCAGCCTCGGGGCACCTTACCGCGGTCGTCGAGACTTCCGATCGGATCATGCAGCGAGCCGTCGATCCCGCCGTTTCGAGTTGCGTTGCGCGAGAACACCGGTCACATGGTGTAACCCTGATCAATGGCGCTGCGGTCACGGCCCTCACCATGCGAGGCGGGGCGGTCTCCGGTGTCGAGCTCGACACGGGAGCTGTCCTGCGCGCCGACACCGTTGTTGCAGGCATCGGCGTGGAACCGAACATCGCATTGGCACAGGCGTCCGGCCTTGCCATATCCAATGGGATCGTGGTCGATGACCAACTGCGCACTGATGACCCTCACATCAGCGCGATCGGAGACTGCGCTAACTATCCCAGCGTCCATGCGGGCCGCCGCGTTCGTTTGGAGTCCGTGCAGAATGCCGTCGATCACGCCCGACACGTGGCACGGCGTCTGATGCACGACAGTGCGCCATATGCCGCGGTTCCCTGGTTCTGGACCCATCAGTTCGACTTGAATATCCAGATTGCCGGCATCGCATCCGCCGACGACAGCACAATCGCCCATGGAGACACGGAAAGCTCCAGCTTTTCGGTGCTGCGTTTCAGGAACGACCTGCTCACATGCGTCGAATCGATTAATCGACCCAGCGACCATCTGGCTGCCCGCAAAATACTCACTGGCCCAAGCCGGCCCTCTTTCGGTGAGGTGCTCGCCGCGGACTTCACACTGAAGAGTTACGCGAAGTCGGCCAAGAATCACACCGATACCGTACCGGCGTAACCATGACGACCCCTACCCAAATGGTCACACCGGATGAACGTGACGATGACCTCTTGGTGCACTTCTTCCGACGGTGGTCCGCGTTCGGTGGAGGACCTGAGGAAGACATCATGGTCACCTTCGGAATCTCCAAACGAGAGTACGAGGACCGCCTCTCCGAACTCGCCTGCAGCTGTCGTATCCGCAGGTATCCCCCAGAAGTGAAGGAACTGATCCTCACGTTCTGCTCGTCGCGCCGCGCACGACGACCTCACGGTGCTCGGCAGCGGCCGTCGGCCACTTCACTGTCAACCGAGGCATCTCCCGGACGGTCCCGAGAACCGCTACAAGCAACGTAGGAACCCCTAGACATGCCAACCCCGACACTTCACGCCTTCATCGCGGTGCTCAACCTCGTTCGTCCCCACGGATTGGCACTCACCGCGCAGCACTTCGTGCGCGCGGTTGCACTCGCTCGCACGGAGGCGCGATAGGACCAGCATGTGCGTCGAAGATTACGACGCAAACCCATCGTCAATGCGGCCGCCGGCGTCGAATGACTTCCGCGCCGGGCACCCTCCTGGGCCCCTGAGTGCCGGCCCTTCACGCTGCCGACCAGGAGCGTCGACCAGATTCATGACCGTCTTACCCCACTTCACATCGTGTAGAGATCGGCGAAGGCGCCGATCCCCACCGGCCGGGGTACCCCACCTACCACCCACACGAACAGGATACGGGCCTCGAGAGTGCCGACACACCCGCGGTCAGGGACGGTCATCCCCCTCGCCCGCGCGGTTTGCCTCAATGAACCGCACCCTTCACGGCAGTGTCATTGCCTGCGCCCGGGACAGCGTCCCATGGGGTGGTGTACTTCGGATCGGTGAACCATCTGGTTCGTGATCAACGAGTCATTTTGTAGGTTATGCGGTTTCGAGTTCGGGTGTCAACGATTGCGGCGTCGTGTCGTCAGTCGAGGCGCGTTGTTTGGCGGCGATGATGACTTTGAGCTCGTCCATGCTGACGTCTGAGACGTAGCGGCGGGTGACCTGCCACTCGTCGTGCGCTTCGATCACCACCGCCGTCGCCAACCGGAGGAACGCTGCCGGGTTCGGGAAGATCTCGACGACATCGGCGCGGCGTTTGATCTCCTTGTTCAATCGTTCGATCGGGTTGTTCGACCAGATCTTCTGCCAGTGCGCTTTCGGGAACGCCCGGAACGCGAGCACGTCGTGCTTGGCGTCGCGCATCATCGACGCGACCTTCGGAAAGGACTTCGCCAACGTGTCCGCGACCTGATCCCATTGCGCGGCCACAGCCTCGGGATCGGTGTGAGCGAAGATCGTCTTGATCGCCGCCATCACCGGCGGCACCTGCTTCGACGTCACCGCAGACCCGACGTTGCGCATGAAATGCACCCGGCACCGCTGCCACGACGCTCCGGTGAACTGCTGCGCCACAGCAGCTTTCAACCCGGAATGCGCATCGGAGATCACCAGATGCACCCCCGACAACCCCCGTGCCTTCAACCCGACGAGGAACTCGCGCCAGAAATCGAACGACTCACTGTCGCCCACCGCGGTCCCCAACACTTCCCGGGTCCCGTCGATCGACACACCGGTCGCCACGACGAGGGCATGAGAGACCACATGAGCGCCGATCCGCACCTTGCAGTAGGTCGCGTCGAGGAAGATGTACGGAAAGGTCGTATGCGTCAATGTGCGGTCCCGGAACCGGGCGATCTCGGTGTCCAGTCCGGCGCAGATCCGTGAGACCTGCGACTTGGAGATTCCCGATTCGACTCCGAGTGCGGTGACGAGATCGTCGACGTTGCGGGTCGAGACGCCGTGGACGTAGGCCTCCATGATCACCGCGTACAACGCCTGATCGATCCGCCGGCGGCGTTCGAGCAGGCTGGGGAAGAACGAGCCGGACCGCAGTTTCGGGATCTGCACTTCGACGTCTCCGCTGGTGGTGGCGACGGTCTTGGATCGGGTGCCGTTGCGATAGTTGGTGCGCTCAGCGGTGCGCTCGTAGCGGCCGGCGCCGAGGGCTTCGGTGGCTTCGGCGTCGATCAATGCTTGCAGTCCGGTTCGGATCAGTTCGGCGAACACGCTCGCCGGGTCGGCGCCCCTGAGTGCATCGAGCTGGGTGATCAGGGCAGAATGGTCGTGGGTCATCGCGTGGTCCTTTGGTCGAGTCACTTTGGTCGGTAACTCGTTCATCACTACGCGATGGCCCACCCACACACTCGGAGCGACACGCCCGAGCTGCGGCTACGCTGCCCCACCGAATTCACACCACGCCGTGGGACTTACCCGCGCCCGGAGCTGTCGGGCACCATCACCGACCACGCGCACACACCGGTGGCCCTAGAACCCGGCACCGGCCTGCGGCGGCACCGAAGTACACCGCCTACGACTCCTGATCGTCGACACCCACCTCACGGTGGCTGACCCGCGTCGTCGCCTACGACACCGGCCTCGCGGTGAACCTGGCATTGACCGCCACCGCCGGCCCCGCCCGCCGCCAGGACCCTCCCATTGACCGACCCACACGACCCGTCCGCGCAGTGGTCCTACCTCGACTTGCGGCCTAGCACCACCGTCCAATCACCGCCGCCGATCCCTATGCCCCATCGCCCCGATGTGCCCACGCCTCAGCTGCCGGGATGTGCACCTACCGCGCGGAACCCCCGTACTGAATCGACGCCCACCATCACGCACCTGCCTATGCGATCACACTCGCCGTCAAGTGGCAATTGTAGTTCGGTCCGAACCGTACGGGAGTCGTTCCACATCGAGGCTGCACCCATCACATCCACTACCAGTGTAAGCCGTACCCGAATTTGATTGCTGCACAATATTTCTAAAGGTTCATTTGCGTCGGCGTGCGTCTACCACCTCACCTTCGCTGAATCGACCACGTCCCGGTGATCGACATCCACACCGCCACAATGCTGTTCGATCTGATGCATGCCTGAACTGCAGAAAACGCTCAACTTTCGTGGCATTGGTTTCGAGCACTACCCGCCCGCCGACACGTCCGCGGCCAATACCGACGACAAGAACGCCTCCGAGATCGCCGGCCAACGTGACGGCCAGCGCTGTTGCGTCTGAATGTCCCGCAACCGCGCAACAAGTCGCATCATCGGCGGTCCCTCGTCACACAGAAGCCTGATCACGCCCAGACCCGAGCACTGCGCGGCCAGCGGTACCAGAGCATCCACGGCCTCCTGCTCATCACCGGCGACGAGAACCGACACGACGTGCAACAGTCGCGCTCGCAGCAGCGCACGGGGACGCGCATGGGTCGCGATCCGCTCTACCAGGGCAGCTGCCCTCTCACGGGCACGGAGCGCGCTCGGCAGCGACTTCTCTGCCATCAGTCGCCGGATCGCCGAATCCTCCTCGAGTTCTGCTGTCACCTCGACGATCCCGTCCACCCGATCCGGCACAGGTGCGGGAGTGGCCGGGTCGCCCTCGGCCAGGTGCTGCGCAGGATCGGCGGCGGAGAGTCCCAACCTCGTCCGCTCGTTGCCGATACGGGCGGCCAGCCTCGGCAGCGCCAACTCGGCGGCGATCTGTGCACCGTCGTCCAGCCGCTGGGCAGCCGCTGTGATATCTCCCCGGATGGCCTTGATCCGGGATCCGGTGCCGAACGTGACGAGCATGAAATCGACGACACCGCCCTCCGAGCCGAGTTGATAGCTCTCGTCCAGCAGTCGCTCGGCCTCGTCCAACTCGCCACGCTCGTAGAGCAGATCCCCCAGCATCGCGCTTGCGAGCCTCGTGGAATACGAGTGGTGACCTCCCGCCTCACGCGCGAGACCATAGGCCAACCGAAAATACCGCTCGGCTTCGTCCACGCGCAGCATCTCGTTTGCCGCGATCCCGGAAAAGCAGTGCCCGTACACCCCAGTGAACGGCCCCGTCGTGCGCGCGTGGAAGGGCGCCCCCCACCCCTGCCACCGCTGTGCGGCGTCGAAGTCGAAGCGGTGAATCGCCTCGTAGGACGCGACGTTGGACGCAGCGGCGAGGACGAACGGGCGCAGGGTCTTCTGCCGGTCCAGGCAGTCCGACACCAACTCGGTCAGCCCGTCGATGCGGTCCCCGAACAGGTCCGCGACTCCCCTCACCAGCGCGGCGTCGACCCGCAGATCGGCCGTAGTGGTGTCCGCAGCGGGTAGGTCGGCGATACAGGCATCCAGCGATCGAAGTGATTCCTCCACGATGGTGTGGTCATGGTGGAGCAATACATGCGCCCAGGCGAGGGCGAGCTGCAGGTGGGGGCGATCGGCCGCCAGTGCCCGGGGAAGTTTGTCGATCAGACCCAATACCGACGCGAGCTGCGAATGCTCGATCAGCGCCAGCCCTCGTGCGTCGACCAGGTCCGCCGCGAGTTCCCGGTCCCCGGCGGCCAGTGCCTGACCGACAGCCTCGCTCAGCAGATCGTGCGCGGCGAACCACTGCGAAGCCGTGCGGTGCAGTTCGGCGATGCGCGCGGGATGATCGCGCTGCATGCGACGACGCAAGAAATCGGCGAACAAGTGGTGATACCGAAACCACTCTCGCTCGTCGTCGAGTGCACGGAGGAACAGATCGCGTTCCTCGATGTGTTCGAGTAGTGCTTGGCCGTCGTCGACGCGCGCGAGCACGGCCGCGAGATCACCGCAGAGCCGTTCGGTGACCGACGTCGCCAGCATGAAGTCGAGGATATCGGGTTCGAGGGCGCTGAGAACGTTCTCGGCGAGGTACTCGCCGATGCCTCGGTGCCGGCCCGACAGGTGGCTGATGAATTCGGCTGGATCGTCGCGCCCTCGCAAAGACAGCGACGCCAACTGCAAGGCCGCGACCCACCCCTCGGTGGAGTCCCTCAGGTTGGAGATCTCGTCCTGTTCAAGGGTCAGTCCACACATATCGACGAGGAACTCTCGGGATTCGTCCAGGTCGAACCGGAGAGCCGCGGCGTCGAGCTCGACGAGTTCATCACGGACCCGCATGCGGCTGAGTGGCAATCCCGACTGACTGCGGCTGGTGACCAGCACCTGCAAATGGTGGCACCCATGTTCAAGAAGGAATCCCATCGCGGCGATGGTCGCGGCATCGGTCGCTCGGTGCCAGTCGTCGATGACGACGGTCAGCAGCTCGCCTCGTTCGTGGATCTCGTTGATGAGGGTCGTGAGCACGTACCGGTCGGCCTGGTTGCCGTGTTCCTCGAGAATCTGTCCGAGTTCCGCTGCAAGATCGGGTCGGACGGTGCGGATCGACTCCGTCAGGTGTGCGAGGAACCAGACGACGTTGTTGTCGTCCGAGTCGATGCTCAGCCACGCGACCGCAACACCGGAATTGATCAGGGTGTCGCGCCACTGTGCGGCCAGTGTGCTCTTTCCGAACCCTGCAGGGGCGTGGATCAAGATCAATCGCCGGCGACTGGCGTCACGTAACTGTCCGGCGAGTCTACTGCGTGGCACAAGTGCCCGCGTGGGTGTCGGCGGCCGGTACTTAGTCGACGCGCTCGGCGGTTGCAGCGACGACCCGACGGGCGCAGGCAGCGAAGCGGCGTGTGTCTGAGTTGGCACATAGCTGACTGTGCCGGTGGCACGTTCTTGAACCGATCGAACAGGCGTTCGGTCTGTTTGAGTTGATATCGCCATCTCGTCGACAACCAGATCGTGACTGCGTTCGACCTCGCGGAATAAATTACCGAACTCCGCTGCGGTGCATGGACGGGCGCCTGGATCCCGAGCCATCGCGGTCTCGATCGCTGCGCGAACGTCGGCTGGGATGCCGGCGGACGGCAAACGCGGTGCTGGTTCGGCGGTAATGCGCAGGAATTGGGCAACGATCTGTTCACCGGACCGGCGCTCGAAGGCCGCATGCCCGGTGATGAGAGAGAACAGGGTTGCGCCGAGCCCATAGATATCGGATGCAACGCTGGGAGATTCGCCGGAAAGCACTTCCGGGGCCGTGTATGCCGGTGAACCGGTGAGCGCGCCGGAGTCCGTCTCGAAGCCGCCTTCGATACGTGCAATACCAAAGTCGGAGAGCTGCGGCTCCCCGTAGTCGGTCAGCAATATGTTGGCCGGCTTGACATCGCGATGGAGGATCCCCGCGCGATGTACGGTCTCGAGCGCTCCTGAAAGCTTCACCGCGATTCGGATTACCGACTCCCACCCCGTCGGTCCCTGGCGCCGGATTGCGGCCTCCAGTGAGTCGCACTGGTGGTACTGCATGACGATGAAGGGAAGGCCACTCTGAGTCGCCCCGATCCGCAGCACATTGACGATGTTCGGGTGCCCCGAGAGCTGCCCCATTGCGCGCTGCTCCCGCAGAAACCGCGCTCGATTCTCCTCGTCGAGCCCCGAACCCAGCACCTTAACGGCGACGACCCGGTCGAGCGATGGCTCCCGACACCGGAATACCACCCCGAACCCGCCGTGGCCGATCACCTCCACTTCCCCGAAGCCCTCGGCTTCAAGTTCAGCCTTGATCGTCGGGACCGCACCGCCGATGGGAGCGGAACCATCCGCGCCTACCATCGATCGCTCACCCTTGGGCCTGGGAGGCGGAGGYCGCGTCCTTGGTCCATCCCGCATCACCGATTTCCCAATCTTCTACCAGACGAGCGCCAGTCGACAGGCGGCTGCAAACGTTCGTCGCCCCACAGCTTACTCGGTTGGGATCCGCGAGTAATCGGTCACGGCACATGGTTCCGCTGTTCCACGGAGCGAGTCTGTTCGGGCTGGCTGATGAGCCCTACGGGGTGCCCGTCACCAGGAGGGAAGATTGAGAGCTGTTGGGCACCGCACCGGGCACCGGGCACCGGGCACCGGGCACCGGGCACCGGGCCGATCAGTGCCGCCGAGATCAAGGCCCGCATCGAGGCCAGGTTCCCCGACGACGGACCCCGGCCCACCCGTTGGACCCAACCCACCGTTCGCCCGACACCGGCACGGGGCACTCGCGAGGACCTCGAACATGAATACCAACGTGGCACTGCTGCTGGGATTGCTCGCCGGAAGCCTCGGCGGACGAACCGGCGGCAAAACGCCGCACACGGGCGCTCCCTTCCACCCGAACGGCTAACCACCGCGGCGATCACCTGCCACTGCGCGGCCCGGGCGGGTCGACGCACCAGCGGATCGGCTGAGCTGCGAGCCAAAGTGCCCGGGCGAAATATTCTGTCACACACGGCTATACGATTCCCGCGCGACACTGTCTGCCATTCTCACTTCCCCGGCATGATCCAGCGCCCCGCCCGCGGACGATGAGCCGGGCCGCCGGGTGTCCCCCGCCCTCACACCCGCCGCCGACATCAGGCCTCACTCGACATCCGCAGTTATTGACGCGGCCGAGGACGTCTCATCGCCCGGCGGTGAACCGACGTTGTGCAGTGCCCGCGAATACCCGATGCCAGTGAGCGTGCCGACCTCAGCCCAGTCTGCCGCGGGCCACCGGAGACGATGAATCAACTCGTTTGCGGACCAATCGCGGGAATATGTACCTCCGCGCCTTGTGACGAATCGTATTCCGCAGCTTGACATCAGAGCTGTCCCAGGTGCCTGAAACCACGTCCTATTATCCGCACGCCTGTCCGCCTCGCCCTCCGGCCCGATGCCGAGTCACACACCGCCGCAGTGCTGCTGTTGGGCACGGCCGGGGAAGATCGGACTGACCGCGGGACCGTCGAGCGCTGCCGATCAGTGACACGGATCCCCGACCAGGCATGATCGGCGACATCCTGCCCGACCTTGCCATGATGTCGCCTGCCTGGCCGACCTCGCCCCACCCCGGGCCATCCTGAAGCGTTCGGGCGTATCACCGTCGGTCCCGCCCTGCCTCCCATGATCACCGCCCCGCCGACCCCCCAAGACGATCGCAGCGATCAACACCTCCCGAGGGGTAAGGAAGACCGCATCGTCTACCGGTCGGGAAACATGCCCCAGACCAGGCCATATGCATGTGTAGAGCCTGTTGCCCAATGGTCACGGCATTGTTTCGAGGTGCTGTCTACGGTGCATGTGCCCGGGTGAGCGAAGTGTAAGCACACCGACACCACACGCCATCGAGCGGACACATTCCGCCCCTATGGTTCTGCGAATCTTCAACCTCAGGAGCTAAGCCGTGACAACACTATCTCAGCGACCTTCGCACTCATCCCAATCCCCCGTATCGGTCCGACATCGGATCGACAACTGGGACCCCGAGGACGTGGCCGCATGGGAGGCCGGCGGAAAGAACATCGCCCGCCGCAACCTCCTCGGCTCCATCCTGGCCGAGCACATCGGGTTCTCGGTGTGGTCGGTGTGGTCGGTGATGGTGCTGTTCATGCCCGCCGCGGTCTACCACATCGACGCCGCCGGAAAATTCTTCCTCGTCGCCGTACCCACCCTGGTCGGCGCGGTCCTCCGCCTGCCCTACACGTTCGCCACCGCCACATTCGGTGGCCGCAACTGGACCATCATCAGCGCACTGGCCCTCGCGGTGCCGATGACCTTGACCCTGTACTTCATCTCACGGCCCGAGACCTCCTACACCACGTTCATGATCGTCGCCGCATTCGCCGGACTCGGCGGCGGGAACTTCGCCTCCTCGATGACCAACATCAACGCGTTCTACCCACAACGACTCAAAGGCTGGGCCCTGGGACTGAACGCCGGCGGCGGGAACATCGGCGTCCCCGCCATCCAGCTGATCGGCCTGCTCGTGATCGCCACCTGGGGCAACCGCAGCCCACAGATCGTCTGCGCGGTRTACCTGGTGCTCATCGGCATCGCCGCCGTCATCGCGGCCCTGCACATGGACAACCTCACCGACCAGAAGACCGGCGCACGATCSTTGCTCGAGGTGCTCGCCTTCCGCGACTCCTGGATCATCTCGTTCCTCTACATCGGCACCTTCGGATCCTTCATCGGATTCAGCTTCGCCTTCGGCCAGATCCTGCAACTCAACTTCCTCGCCGGACTSACCAACGGCGCTCCGGCGACCCCCGCCATGCAGGCCACCGCCGCCCTGCACGCCGCCCAGATCGCCTTCATCGGACCGCTCCTCGGGTCACTGTCCCGCCCACTCGGTGGACGCCTCGCCGACAAGATCGGTGGCGGCAAGATCACCCTCTACAGCTTCGTGGCGATGGTGGCAGCCGCCGGTATCCTCGTCGTCGCCGGCACCGTCGACGACGCCACCCCCGGGGCCGCGAACACGACCATCATGACCGCCTACGTCCTCGGATTCATCCTGCTGTTCGTCATCTCCGGCATCGGCAACGGGTCTGTCTACAAAATGATCCCGGCCATCTTCGCGGCGAAAGCCGAGGCGCTGCACCCCCTCGATCCGCACTCCGCCGCCGCGTGGTCACGCACCATGTCCGGGGCACTGATCGGAATCGCCGGCGCCGTCGGCGCACTCGGCGGAGTCGGCATCAACCTCGTCCTGCGCGCGTCCTACCTCGGGGTACACAAGTCGGCCACGACAGCATTCTGGGTGTTCGCCGCGTTCTACATCATCTGTGCGGTGATCACCTGGACGATGTACCTGCGGCGACCGACTGCATCGACACCCTCACCGGCCGGCACCCTCACCCCTGCCGCCTGAACAACAACCTACGAAACGTACGGAAACGTACGGAAACGTACGGGTCGCCGATCCCACCCGCGGAATCGATTTCAGCAGAGCACCATCCCCGCCTTGCTGCTGCACAGCCAGTGTGCGGCGTCAACACCCTCACGACAATGACTCAGCTCTTCGGCCGCGTCGACCGACGCTGCCGTCATCCGCCGGCTYCATCCAGCACAGCAGGGACCATTCGGTCCCCGACACAATATCGAGAAGGAAATCCACGAGCATGAGAATGTCCACACTGATGGCCGTCGCCGCCATGACCATCGCGTCGATGGGAATCGCCGCCGGCACCGCCCACGCGGAACCCACCCCCGCCCCCTCCGCTCCCGGGGTCGGGTGGAACCTCACCCGCACCGGTGACCAGGTCATCGTCAACACCACGGCCGGGTCACTGAGCAACGAGAACAACCACCTGATCGTCCGCGACGCCTCGGGTGCCACCGTCGAGTCGGTACCACTGGCGATCGCTATCGACGGCTTCGCGCACCCCGTCGCCGCACAGATCAACGGCCGCACCGCAACCCTGACCACCGACACCAACCCGGCCACCGCCACCCCCGTCACCCTGCCGTTGCGGCAGGTCGACCTGCCCGCCGCAACCGCCGGAGTCAAGGACAACATCACCCTCACCGCAGCCGTCGGCGGCTTCCTCGGCGCCGCAACCGGTCTGGTCGGCGGCTGCCTCCTCGGCGCCGTCGCCGGGGCCGTCATCTCCGCACCGGCCGCACTGCTGCTCGGCGCCGGCCCAGTGGCCGGATGCATCGGCGGCGCACTACTGGTCGGCGCCGGCGCCTCCCTCGCCGGCACCGCCATCGGCGGCCTCGGCGCCATGGCAGCCAACGCGCAGCCGTTCATCACGCTACTGAACGCACCCCCGGCCCCGAAGAAATAACACCGCCCGCAGCGCCATCGCTGGACTACGTCCCCCGGTGCGGCCCGCGCTGGCGGGCCGCACCGCGGACCCTCCCATCACAGTCCACGCAGCATGACCAGTTGGATGAACACCACTGGGGCAGGCGTCGCACACCGCGCGAGGCCGGCGCACTGATGAGCCGGCGCACTGATGAAAGGGGACAAGGTGTCGAAGTCGCCTCACTGGCTGACAATGGGGCCGGACGGAGAGGGACGAGGACGCGGGCTCCTTGGCGAAGGGGCTGACGACCGGGTCGAGAAACTGGGCAGGAGGACCAGCATCTACTCGGCGTCCAGTTCCCCCCGCAACACGTCGAGATGGCACCGGCCGTCTCACGTTGAGCGTCACGCCGATGTGTCCTTCTGATTCGTTCGGTTCGGTGGCTCTGGCGGCCCAGGAAAATGAGGGGCTGCTTCGTGCGGAGATCGCTGGTGGTCGAGTGAATATCGTTGCTGTTCCGGAGCGGCCGCGGCGATTTGGCCGCCGCCGCCTGGACTGCGCGGCGTGGGACGGGGACGCTGGTTCCGGCGGTGTGCGGCCGCGGCCGCCTGAATCCGGCTTTCGCGCGGACATCGAGGGTCTGCGCGTTGTCGCGTGCTGGCCGTGGTCCTCTTCCACGTCGGCGTGCCCGGGATCGACGGCGGCTTCGCCGGCGTCGACATCTTCTTCGTCGTCTCGGGGTTTCTCATCACCGGGCTGCTGTGGCGGGATGTGGCGTCCGCCGGCTCACCCGCTTCTATGGTGCGCGGGCCCGCCGACTGCTGCCCGCCGGGTGTGTCGTGCTGGTGGCCACCGCAATCGGTGCCGCGATCCTGTTACCCCGCACTCCAGGCCCGCCAGGTCCTCAGCGACGGGATCGCCAGCGCGCGGTGTGCCGGGCGTTGGACGACAGGGATGTCCACTGCTACCCGCATCACCCTGCGGTGGTGTGAGTTTTGACGGTGTCCCACAACGGCGCTCGGCTTCGCGAGCTCGAACCGGTCGCCGCGGAGCATGACGCAAGGCGCGGTAGCGCGCACGCATGGCGTTCTGAGGAGGATTCGGCATGACCGGACCCGATCAGCGGTGCGGTGCGCAAACATGTTCCGGCGACTGCGAATGGGATGCCACGTGCCACCGCGAAAGCGGGGTGCACCCGCGACGGATGGGGACAGGGACACCGCATCGGGGCCGATGAGGGCGGCGGGAATACCGCCGCCGCGGCGAGCACGGACCGGGGGTCGGTCCGGTTATCTCACATGCTGTCGAAGATGAGATGTTCGGGGACACCCACCGTCTCCGCCGCGGTGACAGCGTCGAGGAGGTCGTCGGCGAGCTGCCGGAACGTCGCGGATCGGACCCGTTCCCGGGGCGGATCACCCGGGTCGGTGTTCATGAAACTGTGCAGCACGGCGCAGGTGTCGCGCACCCGCTCCAGCGCCCGGCGCTGATCCTGGTTCATCGGCCGCCGGGCCGGCGCCTCACCGTCGACATCGGCCTCTCGCGCGGAGCCGAAGGCGGGCAGGCGTGACCGACTGCCAGTAGCAAGTCGCGGCGGAGCCGCTGATAGGTGATCAGCCACCGGTCGTCGACAGGTTCGTCGCGAAGATACGCGTTCAGGGCCGCACCGTTGCCACCGGTATCCAACCATCGGCGCAGATCGGTCGTGCGGTCCTGCACATGCTGCAACAACGTGTGCGACGAAACGGGCATCGGGTCTCCTACCTCTCGAATTTCCCTGCAGTGAGAATGGATTCGACATGTGTTGCGACTCGGGCCTTTTCGGTGGCCATTGTGAAGCATGCGGGGGCCTGGCGCGAGCGTTTCCCCGGGAATGCGTCCGCCGACCCATCACCGCAGGCGACTACAAGAGCGGTGGACAGGCGTCCAGTAGCCGCGGGCGCCGGAATGCGATACAACTCCACCGAGAGATATCGGTTTGTTATATAAACCACACCTCAACGTGACTTAAAGAACGTCATTACCTTTCCTAAACACCAGGCCCGGAAGGAGCGGGACCGGCGCGCTCCGCCGGTCCTCTCCCCCCGGAAAGAGAAGGGGATGTGCAGTGCTGCTGCCCATGGCGCCGACCGATTCACTGTTCCTGCTGGGAGAATCCCCCGGCCATCCGATGCACGTCGGCGGCTTGGCCCTGTTCACCCCACCCGAGGGGGCATCCGCGGCGGACATGCGGGCACTGTTCGAGACCGCCCTCACCGACCACCGGGTGGCGCCGCTGCTGCGCAGACGGGCCCGCCGCTCACTCACCTCACTCTGCCAATGGGGTTGGGACACCCTGCCGGAGCAGCACGTGGATCTGGAACATCACGTACGCCGCGACGCCCTGCCCACCCCGGGCGGAATGGACCAGCTGATGACCCTCGTCTCCCGGCTGCACGCCACCCTGCTCGACCGCAGCCGCCCGCTGTGGGAGATACACCTGATCGAGGGCCTCACCGGCGGCCGCTACGCCGTCTACACCAAGATCCACCACGCCCTCGCCGACGGCACGTCGGCGATGCGTCTGCTGCAGCAGACGCTGAGCGAGGACCCGCACCGCCGGCACATGCCCGCCCCCTGGCAACCGATACCCCGACTCACCCCGGTCCATTCGCACCAGGGGAGGCGGCCCTCGGCCACGCCCGGTGGTCCACCGACGGCGGCCGGTGGTCTGTCGACGGCGGCGGGTGGTCTGTCGACGGCGGCCGGTCTGACCGGAACAGCGTTCCGCGCCGGCCGCACCGTGGCCGGCGAGGTCGCCGGACTGGTCCCCGCGGCGATCGGCACCCTGGACCGCGCCGCCCACGGCCGCGGCGGGGCGATGTCACTGACCGCCCCACACACCCTGCTGAACGTGCCGATCGGCGGCGCCCGCCACGTCGCCGCCCGCACCTTCCCGCTCGAGCGGATCCGGCTGCTGGCCAAGCACGCCCAGGCCACCGTCAACGACATCGTCCTGACTCTGTGCTCCGGAACCCTGCGCGCCTACCTGTCCGCCCGCGGCGCCCTCCCCGACCAGCCGCTGATCGCGATGGTCCCGGTCTCGCTGCGCCCCACCGACACCGACACCACACCGGACTCCGGACCCGGGGGCAACCGGGTGGGGGTGCTGATGTGCAACCTGGCCACCCACCTCCCCGAACCGGCCTCCCGGCTCGACACCGTCCGCACCTGCATGCACGAGGGCAAGGCGGCGCTGCGGGCGATGAGCCCGGCACAGGCACTGGCCATGTCCGCGCTCGGTGCGGCACCGCTGGGAGTGGAGATGCTGATCGGACGCCGCGGCCCGTGGCGTCCCCCGTTCAACCTGGTCATCTCCAACCTCGCCGGGCCGCGAACGCCGTTGTTCTGGAACGGCGCCCGCCTCGACGCCCTGTACCCGGTGTCCATCCCCACCACCGGGCAGGCGTTGAACATCACCTGCATCAGCAGCGACGACCAGATCGTCGTCACGCTCACCGGCTGCCGCCGCGCCCTGCCCGACCTGAATCCCATGCTCGATTCCCTCGACAGCGAACTCGACCTCCTCGACACCGCCGTCGGCCTCTGACACAACACACGCCGCACGAGGCCGGGTCCGGCACACCGCACCACGTCGACGCCGGGGTCCTGTCCCTCGCCGAACCTGCGTCCCACCGTCATCACCACCCACCGAACCACGGTCAACGGCTCCGCGAACGCCTCCCCCAGCTCTCACGCTGACCACTGCGGCGATCACCGCCACCCGGTCCACCCCTCTTGTCTGAGGTCCTCCGAAGAACAGCGCGCGGGAATGCACCGCCTCCGATTCCGCCGCACAATCGAGGGAGACGAAGCGGAATCCTGCGGGAGGTGGGTGATGCGCCCCGACGAACCGGCACCGGCGCCCACACCGATCCGGTGGTGGCGACTCGGCCCCTGGAGCCGCAACCGCCTGATGCGCCGAAGCGACCGCTAGGAGGCCACACTTGTGCTGCTCACCGCGGTGCTGGTACTGCTGCTGATCCCGTTCGCCGCCGCATTCGGCACCGCGACCCATACCCGGCTGCAGCACCAAACCCAGGCAATGCGCGCCGGCGTCCACCAAATACCGGCAGTCCTTCTCGAGGACACCCACCCGGCACCCGAGACCACCGAATACTCGCCGCGCGCCACCGGCAACCGGGACAGTGCCCGAGTCCGCTGGTCGACACCCGACGGGCAGCGCACCGCGGCTGTACCCACCGACGCGCCGGCGAAGGCCGGCCAGGCGATCACCATCAGCGTCGGCGCCGACGGCAACCTCACCGGTCCCATCCCCAGCAACCGGGAGAACACAATCGTGGCCGCGACCACCGCGTGCGGGGCATGGGCACTCGCAGCCGGCGCACTCCTACTCCCACGGCACTCGCACACGCGATCCTCGACCGAAACCGCATGCGGCACTGGGCCCGCGAATGGAATCAATTCGACCTACCACTGCGACGACCCCCGCACCGGGTCCGCTGATCCCGTCCTGCCGGCGGCCCGGGCGCACCCGACCCCAGCAACCACCATCACTGCCCCGCGAAGGACGCTCCCCCCGCCGACAGTGAGTGGACGATCACCGGCGTGGGTGGTCATCGTGTCAGCGCGAGAGCCGAGGCCCGCGGCGGCACAGCACGACGTCGCAGTGCTCCGTCTGATGGGGCGGGTTCGACGTCACCCTCGTCGGCGAAGACCAGACGCCCCTCGCCGACCGCGGAACCCCCGGCGCACCCGGCCCCAGTCGGGACTCGGGGACTGGCGCGTCGGGGTGACCTTGTCGCCTGTTGCCACACCCGGGGGTGAGTTGATTGTTGTAGTGGTCGGACCCTTCGAGCGGAGGAGACCGTCATGACCACGACCGCCCCGGACGCGGTGCTCCCCGTGGCCGAATGCATACGCCTGCTGCGGTCGGTTCCGGTGCGGCGAATGGTCTTCACCGAGAACGCGGTCCCGGCGTTGCGTCCCGTGACTTTCGCCGCCGTCGGCGGCGAAGTCGTCATCCCCACCGATGCCGAGTGGTTCGAACGCTTCGACGGGGAGTTTCTCGCATTCGAAGCGGAGGGCATCGATCCGATCACCCGCATCGGATGGAGTGTCATTGCCATGGGCCACGCCACCCACGTGTCCTTCGCGGACGCCGCGGCCCGATTTCACGGTCGGCGCGCTGTCCCGTGGTCGATCAATCCCGGCGACTGCCACCTCGTCATCGACATGGAATACGGGACCGGCCGATACGTCACACTGACACGCCGCCACGGTGACGGATTGACTTCTATGAGAAGGCGATCCGCCGCATGTACCGACGGGCGAGAACCCGCCTATGGGCGGGTCCGGTCGGGCGCGCCGAACCCGTGGGGCCCCGCTGACGATCTCGACCGGTGGGTTCAGTCACGACGCACCGAGGCAGTGTCCACATGATCCTCTACGAGTACAGCCGTCGCGGTGTCGACATCGGCGGCCCCGAGCCGAACGACGCCGACGAGGCGCTGACCGAGCGAGCCTGGCAGTTCTGCCGACCTCACTCGATGAGGGTGACCGGTACCCCGGGGGTGATGAAGAGGTGGTGCCAGGAACCGTCGTGGGTGAGGGACATGGCCACGCCCATGGACTGTCCCTCGACGAGCTTCCGGAGCACGTCCCGGGTGGCCCCGAATCGGGTTTGGCTGACGTCATAGGTGACGCCGTTGAAGATGAGCCTGGGCACGAGCATTCTCCTGATAGTGGCGTGAACGCGGGCGAGCGGGCGGAGCCGAGTTCCCTCATCCGCGACGACATGCGGGCCATCGTGCGTGAGGCATCGCTCAGCTTCGGCTGGGCACCAGCTGCGGATGAGACTGGGGTTCGGCTCATTGCTGCCACGAATAGCGAGCGGAGTCGCCGGCGTAACGAGGAGGCGAATCGTCGAATTCTGGCTGACGAAGTTTGGTCTACTACCGCCACAACAACGGAAGAAAAATCGTGAGTGACGAGGCGAGCTATCGAGGCGCCGTGTACCCGCTCGCTGATGCCACCGCTACCAGTGCCCTCAAGGACGCCGTGAGCAGCGTCTTCTCCGATGGTGGACGCGGAGGATTTGTCGGCTTGTCGGCCGTGCGGCGTTCACCTCACCGCATCCGCGTGCCGCCGAGCAGTCGGATCGCGCTGCCTCGCTGTTTCCCGAACGCGTGATCTCAGAGCCCGGCCCCGGGTGGTCCGGAAATCGAGATCTGCGCCACCGGAAAGTCCTCGTACCGTTCGGTCGTGGCACTCCACGCGGTCAGAGTGTCCCCCCGCAACTTCGCACTGTGGACCAGTTGCGTGCGCCCCTCATGGGTGATGTGCGCGGGCCGGCCCGCCACCAGCTCCCAGATCGCCTCGGCCTCCCCACAGCCGCGCAGCGCGGCGAAGGAGGGAAACCGTCCGGCGGGGTCGAGCGGTGCGCGGTCCGCCGTGGCGGCGAGGTGGCGGGCATGTCGGTCGGGATCGGCGGCCGCGATCCCGATAGCGTCGAGCTCGCGGCCGCCGGCGGCGGACTCGGTGGTCGGCGGCGCCGAGATCAGCACGCTGCCGTCGACCTCGCGGACAACGGGCGCGTAGCCGGCCGCGCGCAGCGCGGACAGCATCGTGCCGGCGTCGCTACGCGAGGCCAGCACCGTCGGGGCCAGCGTGGCCAGTCCCAGCTTGCCGAGTTTCCGGTTGCCCACCAGCTCGCGCAGCAGCGTCGGGTCGTCGGCGACGACGGCGCAGCCGAGCTCCACCACGCCCACCTGCCCATGGGTGCGGGCCACATCGCCGATCAGGTACTCCAACGCCTGGGGTAGGCCCGCGGGTGCGATGGACGTCAGCTCACCGATCAGGTCCGAAGCGGTTGTTCCCCGATCGAACGCGGCCCGGATGCTGTCCGGCGTGAACCGCCAGGTCGTGGCCGCCCCGCGGGACTCCCGGGCGGCGACACCGTCCAGGAATCGCGACAGGTCGATGGCCGGCGGGCCGAGGACCACCGCGGTGAGATCGGCACCGATCACCGCGGACGTGTGGGCGCCGGAGGTCAGCTCCGCGGTCGCGGCCGCGAGGGTGCCGGTGTGCAGGGCCCGGCACAGCGCGGTAGCGGCGCCCAGCGCCAGTAGACCGAGCAGCTCGGCCTCGCGGACGGCCGCGGTGAGAACGTCCCCGACGATGTCCTCCCCGATCAGCGGGGCCCGCCAGCCCAGCAGACCGGCCAGTTCCGCGATGTCCGACACTCCCCGCCCGGGCCCCAAGGTGGCATACACGTCGACCAGTTCGTGACGCAGGTGCCGGTACACGGCGCTCTCGCCCAGCTCGGCGGCCACCGTCGAATCCATCAGCACCGACCGGTCCGACTGCCACCAGGTGTCGAGGAGGGCGCGTCCCCGCGTCGCGGCGTCGGCGGATCGCCACGCCGACACCGCGGGACCGGGGATCAGGCCGGGCGAGGGTTGCGGCGGCGGCCGCTTGCGCCCACGGCTCCTCGGGGACTCCGGTGGCGGTGCCGGCGCGAGCACCGCGGTGGCCAGGGCCAGCTCCACGGCGAGCCGCACCTCCTCCACCTCGACGGCCCAGTTCTTCGCGAACGTGCGCAGCGTCCGCAGTCCCACCGCGCCGGACTTGATGAGTGGAATCGGCTCGGTCGTCGCCGTATCCACCAGCGCGGTAACCCGCTCGATCATGCGCAGCAGGCGCGCCGCGGCCTCGGCGTCCACGTGCTCGGTCGGCACCGGGTGGTGCGCGAGAGGCGGCGGTTCGGGATGGAACGGGAGCCGCCACCGCTCCCCGCGCAGCGCCAGCGCCACCTCCAGCGGCAGGTCGGCCGCGCCGTCGTGGCTCGGCCACAGCACCCCGCGCGCCACAGCCCAGTCCCCGGGCTGCTCCCGCGCGGTCGCGGGGTAGGACCCGAAGTACGTCGGGAAGTATTCCAGCGCGGCCCCCTGCTCGGCGCACTGGAGGAGCAGATCACGCTCACGGGGCGGCGCGGCGTCGACGAGGGTGCGGACCGCATCGGGGTCGCAGAAATAGGTGGCGAGGCGATCGACCACGACTTTCTTGGAACCGTCGCCCCTGATCTTCAGTTTCGCGGCCAGCGCGCGCAGCCTCTCCAGCGTGGTGTCCGCGAGCAGCACGCGTACGGGCCGGCCCAGCCCCGCGCCGACCGCCGGGAACTGGGCGGGTGTCGTGAGCTCGCCGTCGGCGGTGACCAGGGTCAGGGCGCGCTCGTGCAGGTCGTCGAGGAACGCCTGGACCACCCCGGGGTCGCTGCCCAGCCACGTCGACACACCGGCGGCGGTGACCGGGAGCCCCAGCTGCTCGACAAGGGTGAGGGCGCCGAGCACCTCGGTGTGCGGCTGCGGCAGGCGCATGTAGGCGGTCACGATCGATTCCCGGCTGTGCAGTCGCTCGGCCAGATCGGCGACGTCCGCGGGCCACGGCAACGACAAGGCGTCCGGGCGCCGACGCAGGACCGTGGCAAGTCGATTCTCGTCGAGTGACCTCAAATGGGCGAGCAACGCGTCGACGTCATGAACGGGCACCGGCCCGAGACTAGTGGCTGCCGCCGTTCGTCGGCGGGTTGCCGGGCGGCGGCGTCGAGGGATGGTCGCCGATCCCATGCGGAACCCGCGGTCGGGCGGAGCGGTGCTGTACTTGCTCCGCATCCGCACCGACCTGCCCCTACTCCCCCCGGCCGACGCCGAGAAGGTACTCGCCGACCTCGGGCGCCGGCCACGGCTGCGGACCGATCGCTACGCCCGCTCCCCACCCTCCGGGCCGCACGGCTGGGGCAGTGGGACCTCTGACCACCTGCGGACATATCGGACCCCGCTCATAACGGACGTTCGGGTGCCTCCTCGGTTGTCCGGTGACCACCCGTCAGTCGGACACTGTGGAGGTGGCCTCGAATGATCGCCGGGAGCAGCACCAGCGCGCCCGGGCGTCGACGCTCCCCACCAGGGGCGAACCGGATTTCCTGGAATGGCCCGTCCAGTTTCGCCCCGCGAGCTGGCGGTCGATTCGCTTGCTGCTGTGGTGGGTAAGCCGGGAAGGAATCCACCCCGACAACACCCTGCCACGGGTGACGCGACCCCCAGGAACCGATCCGATGACCATGCAGACTTCACACCGGCACATCACCACAGATCATGACGAGATCCGCCGTTGGGTCGAGGCGCACCACGGCGCACCGGCGCGCATGGCGAACACGGCGACCGCCGGTGTCCTGCGCATCGACGTCCCCGGTCACGGCACCTCGGGACTCGAGCCTATTTCCTGGCATGAATGGTTCACCGTATTCGACGGGCAACGTCTGGCCCTGTGCTACCCGGATCCGCACATTCACGGCGGCACCAGTGCCTGGTTCGAACTCGTGCACCGCGATATCGGGGACGGAGTCTTCTCCTGACGTAGTGCCACTCCGGGAGGCGGTTCGCGGGGAACCACACGCACCGGAGCGCGCCGTCGATCCCGGCGAGCGCTACGCATCCGTTCCGAATCTGTGCAGCGGCCGGAATTCGGCATACGACCCGCCATAGGGCGCAGGAGTTCCACGCGCAGTCACGATACGTGTCGGGAAACGATCGTTATCCTTCCTCGACACGCTGCGTGTCGATGAGGTTCGGTGGCACGTCGATCCACGATCGGATGCCGACGGTGACATGCCCCCACGGCGAGAGTCCTGCTCGGTCACGCTGGGTGAACGTGCAGATCCCGGCTGTAGGCGACGGTGACTCGAGACCCTCCGATGCCGGGGTGTCCGGTTTACTGCCTCGAGATGCGAGGTCGATTCGATCATCCGCCGGATCGAGTGAGGCATGCGGCGTCGTCGCGGGGGCGGACCCGAGCTGGAGCCGGTTCGCCAGCGCCGGGAAGCGAGAGCATCCGCCGGCGGCGCACGCCGATCGTGCGGTGTGCGTGGGGAGGATCAACGTCGCCGCGGATGCGCGATTTCGGCGACCCGGGAGTCCTGCGCGGCGGGCGGGACGCAGCGGTACGCGTGGAGAAGTCGCTGGGGACCCGCCTCGATTCGCCGGGTACGCTTCAGCGCCCCCGTGGCGGTCGAGGCTGGCTCGCCGCCGCGGCGCGGGGACAGGTGTCGGGCGGGATGCTGGGGCCGCAGTTGATCAAGGTCGCGGGGGTGTTGTGTGCTGAAGTGCGTCGGCGGTGCGTTCATCCGGTCGCCGCGCTTCCCGGATCCCAGGGGTGGGTCGCACGGATGTCGGCATTGAAGTCCTCGATCCGGCGCCGCAGGTTCAATTCGGTGTAGCCGATGGCTTGGGCGGCGAAGGGTTCGAGGAGTCGACCGAGGGCCTTTCCGGTCAGTCCGCTGGGGAGTTGGTAGCTGAAGTCCACGGTCAGTTGGGTCTCGCCGACCCCGGTGGCGGTGAAGCGCCAGATCGAGGTGTTCCTGAAGCCGTCGATCGAGTCGAGGGCGATCAGTCGGTTTCTTTCCCAGGCGGTGATCGTGAGGATCGAATGGAGGGTTTTGAAGCCGACCTGCATGGCGGCGTCGAAGGTGGCGCCGAGGCCGTGGTCGAGGGTGCCCGTGGGATCGAATCGCGAGATGCCGAACACCCAGGTGGGGACGTTGCGGTAGTTGCCGATGAAGTCGAACGCGACGTCGATCGGCACGGTGGCGACCGCGCTGTGCTGTGTGTGCATCATCTTGTTCGCCTTTCGGTGTTGTTGCACCGAAACCGGGGCTTACAACGACCCGCGGATCGACTGTTCGATCGTGCGGCCGTCTCCTGAACACCTCGTCCGGGCACAGCACCACAAGGAGCGTGGTCTACCGGATCGGCACATCCAACGTCAGCGACCAGTTCGCCGCACAGTGTGGGCCCGCCCGAAACCGCGTCCCAGCTGTCGCTGGGCACGCCCCGCGCTCGCACATGGTCGGCCCACCCGTGGTCGGAGCCAGCCCCGACACCGTTCCGTCGGTGCGGCGAACTTGCCAACATCAAACATACTTGTGGTATGTTATTGGCGCAATACAGTACTTGAAGTTTCCCAATTCTCCAGACACAGATCTCTCGCTTCCGTTGACCGCGGCGCCGCGTTCGCCGGATTCGGTATCGAGTGGTCGTCACCTGTTGTGGTTGCCGCAGACGAGCTCTGGGTTGTCGTCCACCCGTGGCCTTCGAGCCAGGTAAGGATTGGTTGTGGCAGTTCGACGCTGGCCTCGTCGGTGCCGGTGACCAGGGGGCCGTCGCCACATCGGCTACAGCTGATCACCAGGACGTGGCCGTCGGGCTGGCAGCGGGCGCAGTGGTGTCGCTCGCGGACCCGGTGGCGGCCGTCGAGGTGCAGGCACCGCAACGTCTGGGTCTCCGGCAAGGCCGCTGTCGACCTCGAGGGCGACGGGGTGCAGTCCGCCTACATCTACCCGGGTACGTATTGGCTTGCCAGGGCAGACCGGACCAGTTCACGAGGTGCTCGGCGAGCCAGTGCAGTCGTTGGTGCCGGGACTCCTCGGTGCTCGTCGATGTCATCTGCGACACCGTCATCTGCGACATGTTCACCACCTCGAGATCGCCCCGCTCGTCGGCGATCTCGCAGACAACCGCGGCGGCCTCCAGGTAGTCCGCGGAGACACTCATATTGAAGAACACCCGCGTCACGCCGCGTAGCGCCGCAGCAACCTCGGCAGGGCGAGTCAGATCGCCCACCACGATGTCCGCTCCCCACTCCCGCAGGGCGTCGACACGGCCGTCGTCGCGATGAACCATCGCCCGCACGGGTGCGCCGCGACCCAGAAGCAGCTCGGCGACCAGCCAGCTGATACTGCTGTAGCCGCCCCCACCCCGGTCAACAGATACGGTGGCCGTTCATTCATGATTGACTCCCGTTATCTGCGTGACGCACTCAAACCCCGTCCCGCCTCGCTGATAACCGACGCAGTTGTGGGGATGAGCGTGCACACCGGCCAGTCCCGCTCCCCTACAACGCTACGACCGGACGACACGCGTTGACCACCGAAGCAGTCGCCTCTGCAGTTTCTCGCACACCGGTGTGCAGGCGCTGAGATCGTGGCAGCATTCCCGACCAGATTGATGGGAGTTCTCCGCCGGATTGTTCGAACATTTCGACTGCCGATGCTCCACCGACGACATCATGTTCCGGTGCTCGACCTGGTAGGAGCCGAGTTTGTCGGTGACTGGTACCCGCGGCCGACACCCTTGCTTCTTCAACAGTTTCCGGAAGAACCGAGTCGCAGCCCTACCGTCCCTGCGAGCCTGCACCAGGATATCGAGGACGGCCCCATGCGGGTCGACGGCCCTCCACAAGTACCGGCGTGCCCCGTTGAYCGTCAGGAAAACCTCGTCCAGGCCCCTCCTACATATCCCAGTGCCGTACGGGTTCCATCGTCACCGTCCGCGCCGGTCTGGTGGGATCGATGCTGATCGGAGGACACTTACAGGGTGTGTTCCGGTCGACCCCGACCCCCTGTGTGCCGGCGAGCCCGTGGGTTGCTTCGGTGGGTGGCGGGCGGGTCGTCGATCCGGTATCCATCCCGAGCTTCCGGAACATGCACCCACACAAGCGAATGCGAATCGGGCCCAGCCCGGGAACGGTGGTCGGTGATGGATGTGGAGCACCCGCGGTGCGCGGGAATCGATCTCCGAGACCGGCCAGGTGTATGGGTCGATCCTGGTCGAGGCAGATGCGACCGTCGGRGTSGTACCGGGAGGGCTCGAGCAATGTTGACACGATTCGCGGCGGTGGTCGCGGCGACGATCGGCCTTCTGGGGACCGTGGCGGTGGGTGTCGCGACGGCGGCGCCGCCGGTGGTGATGGGCGGTGGGACGGGGATTATCGTCAACGACGAATTGGTTTGCTCGCTCACGACGATCGGTCACGACAATTCGGGCCGGCTGGTCGGGTTGACGGCGGGGCACTGCGGTGCCGTCGGTGCGTCCGTGGTGGCGGAGACCTCGCAGGACAGTGGTGTGGTCGGCCGTTTCGTGGTGTCGAATCCGGCTCTCGACTACGCGGTGATCCAGTTCGATCCCGGGAAGGTGACTCCCGTGAACCGGGTCGGCAGCGTCACCATCACGGGGATCGGTGCACCGGCCGGGTTCCCGCAGGTGGCGTGCAAGGAGGGCCGCACAACCGGCAACACCTGCGGCATCGTGTACGGGGACCTGCTCGGTACCGGGGAGACCTGGACGCAGRCGTGCGTCGTCGAAGGTGATTCGGGCGCACCGGTGGTCGTCGGCACCACGCTGGTGGCGATGGTCAACGCCTACCTCGTCGCGTCGTGCGTGGGCCCGGAGGTCGGCACCAACATCAGTKCRATCGTCGCCGACATGAACGCCACGGGCGGGTACGGCGCCGGCTACCGGCCCATTTGAGCCTGAATCCGTTGATGAGTGATCTCGGCAGCTCAGAAGGCCCCTGCCAGCAGCGACGAGGGGTTCAGGTCACCCGGTCCGGGTTCGTGGTGAAGAGCCGCGACAGCACCGGCGCAGCGGTACAAGGAGTCGGCTCGGGTGGCCTCGGCAGATCGGGGTGGCCGAGACCGAATGTGGCGGCGCTCTCCGGGTCCTATGCTCAACGGCGGAAGACTGTCCTGCATTGTCGAGTTCACATTGTCCGGTTCATTTCGATTGTCTTGGGCGGCTCACCGTGACGGTGCACCGATCGCGTGGTCGACGGGTGCTGCATGCCAATGCGGCACCGGTAGCGTGCGCGCACGAGCGTCGGGGCGGATGCGGCGCGATGATGGTCTGCGCGCTCGCCGTCGGGTTGGCCGCGGCCTGCAGCTCATCGGCGAACCACACACCGGCCACGTCGGTGGCCACCGATTCCTCGACGCCGTCGGCAGCCGCCGAATCCGGCACCACACCGGGCCCCGACGCGGCGGCGGCGATCACCATCGAGGGCTACCGCTTCGCCACCCCCATAGGGGTCGGGCCCGGCGCGCAGGTCACCGTCAAGAACGAGGACACCGTCGAGCACAGCGTCACCGCCGACCGGGGCGACGCCTTCGGTCGGGACGTCGACGGCGGCGGCACCGCCGTGTTCACGGCCCCCACACGGTCGGGGGCCTACCCGTTCCACTGCACGTACCATCCTCACATGCAGGGTGTACTCGTGGTCGTGGCGTTACACCGTGGACAAAAGTGAGAGCACRACGGCCGGTCCTCGGGGTGGACCCGGTGCTGTTCGTGGCCGCGAACGAGCGTCGAGAGCACCACCCGGTCGCAGCCGTTGTGCGGGATGGGCGATCACCCGCCGACGACGATGTATCCCTCGGTGGTCAGCTTGTTGTCGGCGCCGAACTTCAGCTTGCCGTACGAACCGATGGACGGCTCACCCGCGGCGGTGAAGTCGAGCTTGCCGGTGATGCCGTTGTAGTCGATATCCGTGCCGGCCGCCGCGAGCGGCAGGCACTCCTGGTACGACGTGCACGCGGTGCCGCCCTCGGTGACGGCGTTGATGTTCGCGGCGATGTCGCGACCGGCCGTCGACTTGGCCTGCTCGGCGGCGAGCGCGGAAATGACGACGGCGTCGTACGCCTCGCCGGCGTAGTTGAAGTCGATCAACCCCGGGTTGATGGCCTTGAGGCGATCCTGGAAGGCCGGGCCGACGTCGGTGAGGGGCGTGGTGCCCTGCATCCCGTCGAGCAACGGCACGGCGACCGACTCGCCGAGTGCGTTACCCATGTTGCCGTCCACGCCGTAGACCTTCATGCCGTCGGACGGGCCGATGCCGACCTCGTGCATACGGGTGATGATCTTCGCCGACTCCTCGAACCCGACCACCGCAATGGCGTCCGGGGCAAAGTCCTTGACCTGATCGATCTCCGAGTTGAACGACTGCGCGTTGGGGTCGTAGATGATCTTCTGGATCTGGTCCTCGGGGATGCCCGCGTCGACGAGGTTCTTSWSGATGTTGTCGGCGAGCCCGGTKCCGTACGGGTCGTTGAGGGCCAGGATGGACACGCGCTGRCCGCCGTCGTCCGAGATGAGTTGCGACACAGCCTGAGCCTGCARSACGTCGGTGGGGGCGGTGCGGAAGTACTGCCCCTTGTCCGGGTAGCAGACGAACTGGTCGGACGTGTTGGCCGGGGAGAACATCACGACGCCGGCGCTGGACACCTTGTCGATGACCTTCAGCGACACCGACGACGACGCCGCACCGATGATCACCTGGGTGCCCGCGGCCAGTTCCCGGTCCACCGTGGTGTTCGCCGTATCGGTGGTGGTGTCGCCGGAGTCGCCGGGAATCAGCTGGACCGGCTGGCCGAGGACCCCACCGGCGGCGTTGACGTCGTTGACGGCGAGCTGGGTGCCCGCCACCATCGGCGGTCCGAGGAAGGCGAGGCTTCCCGTGTCGGGGAGCAGGGTGCCGATCTTCAGCGGCGCCGTGGACGGGGCACCCGCTGCCGCCGCTTCTTCGGGGGTGCAGTCGGTGGAAACAGTGGTGGCCGAGGCAGAGCTGTCGCTCCCGTCCGCGGAGTCGTCGCCACTGTCCGAACTACAACCTGCCAGTGCGAGTGATGCCGCGCCGAGCACCGCGGCCGCCCGCACGAAGGTCYGTTTAGCCATCCAAACTCTCCTTCGATCACCTGAGTGCGGGCGCGACCCGAATCGGCGTTCGCTGTGGGTCTCAACACGCTACGCCGATTCCGGGCCTCGACTCCGGAGAGCGCCCCGGGGTTTGTGTTCGGTGCGACACCCGTCGGGACGTCGAAAATTGAATCGACCGCCCGGTGGGGCCGTCATTGCCGCGCGCGGCTCGAGTTCGACGTAGATGAGTGTTGCGTTGTACGTCGCGAAATGGGATCTGACCAGCCCAACCCGGCTCGGTCATCGAGCATGGTCGGGCCCCTGGGACACCGTCATCAGATCGCGGAGCCCCACACCGGCGCTGGACTTGCTCGTCATGACGACGGAGAACCTGTCCGCGTCGTTGCGTGCCCGGTATTTGCTACCGAGAACCCCTCGGTCCCGTCGAGGATGGATGCTGCCCAGTCCCGGGTGAACCGGTAGCCGACGGGGCCGCATTTCGTCCGCTGCCGTCGGTGTCGTTGCGGTGTCACCGCTCGGGCGATCGGTGATCCGACGTGCGGCGCCCTGGGCGTCTTGTGTGAGAGTGCCCGCGGCGCGGTCGAGTCCGATGCGTTCGGGGCGGGAGAGTCGGGTTGATCACCCGAGGACTGGGGCAGCTCCGTAGTTGCAACGGTCCGCGAGGGCGCTGCAGACGTGGTGTGTCCACCGCCGGCGGTCTGCGGCGCCGCTCTGATGGGTGATCGTGATCCGTCGCGGCCACAGGTCGGGCGCCTTGCGGGCGGTGTCGTCGATCGGCCCGAACTCGAGGGAGACGTGAAGATCGCGATCGGCCGTCGGGGTGACGATGATGCGGCCGGGTTCGCCGCCCATCTCGGTCCCCGCGCCCAGTATCACGTCGATGTAGTCCTGCCCGCACATCTCGGGTCCTCCGTCTCCTCGCGGACCGCGGGAGGTCTCCACCGCATCGCTGACGGCGGGGAAGCGCCGCACCGCGTGCCGTTCACCCCCACTGTCGGCTCATTGTGAGGATTGGGTTAACTCGTTGTTGGGAGGCACCGGAGGTCAGATCCGCGCGGTAGCGTGAGCTGTACGCCCTGTGAGCTGCGGGCGCCGTGGCTCACGCAATCCCGATACCGCTCATGCACCAGCTCACTTCACTCGATGCTCAGTTACTCGACGCCGAGACCTCGACGACCTTCACCCATGTCGGGGCCCTGATTGTCCTCGGCCCCACGACGCCGGTCCGCGGGCTCGCGGCCCCGGATCTGCGGGCGCTGGTCGGTAGCCGATTGCACCTGGTGGGGCAGCTGCGGTTGCGGCTGCAGGAAGTACCCCTCGTACTCGACCTGCCTTACTTTGTGGACTCGGAGTCCCTCGATC
>NZ_JBFUHV010000088.1:0-35323 GCF_056402215.1 Rhodococcus sp. P4_B6
CCGGCGGGCTGGCGCGGGTGCACCTTCACCAGGGTTCCGCGCAGATAGAACTTCACCAGCGCACTGTCCGCCCGCACCTCGAGGGTGGAGCCGATCCACTGTCCCGGTATCGAATACAACGCCTTGRCCACCTCGGCATGAAAGTCGCGGTGCACCTTGACCTGTTTGAAGATCGGCACGTCGTAGACCGGTGGAACGGCCAGCAGCATCGGTGCCTCGTCCTCGTCGAACACCTCGAGTGGGCGGGCCGCGGTGGTGCCGTGCGTCCGCATCCCGGCGGTGTCACGGCACCACGCTTCGGCCCGCTGTTGCGCCTCCGCTAGATCCGTGAAGTCCTCACCGGCCCAGTAGTTTCCGCGCACAGGCTGGAGAGACTCGACCTGCAGTCCCGCGAGCTGACTGCCACCGTGGAATCAGGCTCGACGGTCATTCCATTCGATGGCCTGATCATTGCGACGGGCGTACACGCCCGACCGAACCCCTTCACCCCCCTTCTGCATGGTGTGTACACCCTGCGCACCCTGGGCGACTCCCGTCTCATGAGCGAAAAGTTGCGAGGATCGACATCCGTGGCGATCGTTGGCGGTGGTTCATCGGACTCGAGGTCGCGGCGGTGGCGCGGGCGATGGGCAAACGAGTGACCGTACTCGAGGCGTCCGCGCGCCCATTGGGGCGGGTCCTGGGGACCGCGTTCAGCGACCACCTTTCCCGGATTCACCGCGACCGAGGCGTCGAGTTGTTCGCCGGGTGTCGGTGTCCGCACTCGTCGAGGGTGCAAGTGGTGAAGTCCGCGGCGTCGCATTGAGCGATGGTCGAATCGTCGAAGCGGACACCGTACTCGTTGCGATCGGATCGGCCCCATCGGTCGCGTGGATGGCTTCGTCCGGCCTGGACCTCACCGATGGAGTCCGCTGCGATGCCACGTGTGCGGTAGAGGGCACGTGGGGTGTCGTTGCCGCCGGAGATGTGGCCAGTTGGTGGAATCCGCTCTACCAGACGAATGCGAGTCGAGCACTGGACGAACGCGATCGAGCAAGGAACGTTCGCGGCGCGAAGACTTCTCGACGACCACGAGGAGGACGTATTCTCCAGCGCTCCGTACTTCTGG
Source organism: Rhodococcus sp. P4_B6 (assembly GCF_056402215.1). Classification (NCBI taxonomy): domain Bacteria; kingdom Bacillati; phylum Actinomycetota; class Actinomycetes; order Mycobacteriales; family Nocardiaceae; genus Rhodococcus; species Rhodococcus sp. P4_B6. The sequence goes on from NZ_JBFUHV010000088.1 coordinate 1,109, forward strand.
TCGGATCAACGCGGGATGCGCCTGCAGAGCATCGGCACGACGATCGGCCACGACCGAGTAGATGTCCTAGCTGAATCGCGCGTGGGCACACGAGTCCGGCGCACCACTCAAACACGGCCCCGGACCCCACAAACTCAGATGCGAAGTCAATCGACCTTCGAATCAACTTCGAGAAAAGGACATCCCATGACAGATCGACTCGCCGGCAAGGTCGTGTTCATAACCGGAGCAGGCCGCGGCCAAGGTCGCGCACATGCAATCCGCCCCGCACCCCGGGTGTGAGCGTGACGACGGCACCGTCGTGTCCACCGACGACGGCCCCCGCGCCGGCACCACCTATGAGGCTGTCAGCCAGCTCAAGCCGGTGTTCCGCCCGGATGGCACCGTCACCGCCGGTAACGCGTGCCCGCTCAACGACGGCGCCGCCGCCCTGGTGATCATGTCCGACACCAAGGCCAAGGAGCTGGGGCTGACCCCGCTGGCCCGGATCGTGTCCACCGGGGTGTCCGGTCTGTCGCCGGAAATCATGGGTCTCGGCCCGATCGAGGCCACCAAGCGCGCCCTCGCGATCGCGGGATGGGTATCTCCGACATCGACCTCGTCGAGATCAACGAGGCGTTCGCGGTGCAGGTGCTCGGGTCGGCGCGGGAGCTGAACATCGACGAGGACAAGCTGAACGTGTCCGGCGGCGCGATCGCCCTCGGACACCCCTTCGGCATGACCGGTGCCCGCATCACCGCGACCCTGCTCAACAACCTGACCACCCACGACAAGCAGTTCGGCCTCGAAACCATGTGCGTCGGAGGCGGACAGGGCATGGCGATGGTCCTCGAACGGCTGAACTAACACACGATTCTCCCCGGCTCGACTCGCTCGCTGCAGACCTTGCACTCGACTCCTGAACCGGCATCGTCAGAAGCCGACTGCACGCGACGCATGGCTTCGCCGTATTTCCCTGCGTTGTGCAGTGCAGCGGACTTCTGATAATTCTGCGGCAGAAGCGCTATGCACAACCTCCGTGGCGAGCGAGCGAGTGCGGCCATAGAGCAGATAGAGCAGACGGAAACGGTGCGCTTCGGCGCCGATGGGTGCTCAGTTGGCTTACCGTGAGCGTTGTCCGCGACTGCTCGCTCGAGTCGACTGAGCAGTCCCACCTGACTGTTGAGCCAACAGCCCTCTCAACGCAGTGAAAACTGTTTTCAAGTTGTGATCGAGTCGGTTGAGGATGTCTTCACGATCGTCGTCCGTGTTGAGCCAGTTTCGGAGTTCGGACAGGAACATGCCCCGGGCCGCGCCGGCGATTGCCATGGGGAATGGGATCCTCGACGAGTCGCCCTTGTCGGGCAGTGAACTGCTACCACATCAGGCGCCGACGACCCGTGCAATTTCGTCATGAAGGAGCCCGATCCACAGCATTCCTGACAGTCCACGCCTCGTCGAGACCGACAATTGCGAAGCTCGCCAGAGTTGTTCGCTGGAATGTGCAGGCGATGTTCAGGCACGCTCATTCCGTGCGTGCTCGACGACCCAGGCCGCGATCTGGGCTCGTGAGGTGAACCCGAGTTTGGTGAGGATGTGTTCCACGTGGCCCTGCGCGGTGCGTGGGGATATCACGAGATGGGTGGCGATGGCCTTGTTGGTCATGCCCTGGGAGACCAGGTCGGCGACCTGCCGCTCACGCTTGGTCAGGCTCGTCGTGTCACCAGTCGGCGGTGCCGCACCCGGGGCGTGCTCGCCGAGGGCGTAGGCGACGGCCTCCTCGAACCCGAGTGCGGCACCCTCCCGGCGGGCCGCCTCGAACGCTTGCTTACCGAGTGCCCGGCGGGCCTGCCGCTCACACTCCTCGTGGCGGACGAAGAGGTTGTCGAACATAACCGGGGAGCTCCCGACGGACCGGCCCAGCGCCTCCGCGGCCCCCAACAGGACGGCGGCGCGTCGTGCGTCTTGGTCGGCGACGATCCATGCCCATGCCTCCAGGGTCACTGCGGCAGTGAGTGGTTCGTCCAACAACCGGACCAGCCGCAGACACTCCTCCAGTAACCGAAGCGCTTGACCGCGATCGCCCTGCTGCAGGACCGCCACCCCCATGGCCCACAGCGAGTACGACCGAAACACCGATTCGCCGTGGGCTTCGGTGATGTCCAGCACCTGCCGATGGCAGGTGATGGCTTGGGCAGCATCTCCCTGTAGTTCGTACGCCAGCCCGAGCATCATCAGAATCCACACCCGCTCCGACAAGTTGTCGCGCGCGCCGAACACCTCCAGGGCTTCCTCCAGTCGGGTGCAGGCGCGGGGAATATCACCGCTGTAGAGCGCCAGGAGGCCGTCGGCATGGGCAACACGCGCGTGGACCAGAGGGTCGGCCATCCGCTCGGCCAGGGCCTGCGCCTCCTCGACCAGGACACCGCTCGCCGCGATCTCGCCCTGCACGTCCGCCAGCACGCTGCTGGCGTAGAGTGCTTCGACTTGTGCCGCGGTCGCCCGCCCGGCCCCGTGGGCGAGGGCCCGGTCGAGCCAATGCCGCCCCTCACTGAGCAGGCCGCGGGAGAGCCAGAACTGGAACAGGGATGCGGCGATCCGTAACCCTGCGGTCGCGTCATCGCCGGGCCCGGACAGACATAATCTCATCGCCTCGCGCAGGTTCGGTAGTTCCCGCTCGAGTCGTGCGACCCACTCCTGCTGCCGGGGACCGATCCACTCGGTGTTCGCCTGTAATACCAACTGCTGGTACCAGTTCCGGTGCCGCCGCCGCAACGCGGGGTGCTCTCCGGACTGCTCGGACTTCTCCCTGCCGTAGTCACGCAGCGTCTCGAGCATCCGGAACCGCACTACCGGGCCCGCGTCCTCTCGGATCAGGATCGACTTGTCGACCAGCGCACCCACCGCATCGAGCAGATCCGCCGCGGCCATACCCTCGCCGCAGACGTCCTCGGCCGCGTCTAGTTCGAAACTGCCGGCGAACACCGACAGCCGGGCCCACAGCAGTTGTTCCCGCGGCATGCAGAGGTCGTGACTCCAGTCGATGGACAGCCTCAGCGTCTGCTGCCGCGTTGGCGCAGCGCGGCTGCCCAGGGTAAGCAGCGTGAACCGGTCGGTGAGTCGCTGCAGAATCTGCTCGGGCGACATCGCCCGCAACCGTGCCGCCGCCAACTCGATAGGAAGCGGCAGGCCGTCGAGTTGTCGGCAGATCCGGGCCACCGTGACCCGGTTGTCCTCGGTGACCTCGAATCCCGGCACCGCGGCGGCGGCCCGCTGCGCGAACAACGTCACCGCGTCGTATTGGGGGAGCCCGTGCAGGGTCGGCTCGCGGTCCGGGTCGGGGACCGTCAGCGGCGGCACGCGCAGCACTGCTTCCCCACCGAGGGCGAGGGGTTCGCGGCTGGTGGTCAGGATCTGCAGATCCGGGCAGTTGCGCAGCAGCATCTCGGCCAGTGTGGCGACCGCATCCACCACCTGCTCACAGTTGTCCAGCACGAGCAGCAGGTGCCGGGTGCCGAGGAACTGCGCCAGCACGTCGTCGAGGCGCCGCGAGGACCGATCCCGCACCCCCAGGGCGGCGGCCACCATGTCAACCACCAACGATCCATCATGCAACTCGCCCAGCTCGACCCACCGCATACCGTCGCTGAAGCCCCGCCTTGCGTCGGCGGCCACTCGCAGGGCGAGACGTGTCTTGCCGACGCCGCCGATGCCGGTCAACGTCACCAGACGCGAGGTGGACAGCAGATTCCTCGCCTCGGTGAGCTCGTGGCGGCGACCGACGAAATTGGTGAGCTCGAGGGGCAGCCCGCCGGCCGAGGCCCGGACGGCGGGCGCCGCCGATGGTTTGGGCACCCCCGTGTTGGTGTGCGCCTGGTCGGGCACCGGGTCCGGATCGCGCCGTGTGGTAGCCGGTTCGCCCGTCAGGGCCATGTCGTCGACCGGGAGGCCCTGGTCGTGTTGGATCCGGCGCAGTTCGTCACCGAACTTGGCGGCAGTGGCGGGACGCTCCCGCGCGTTTGCGGCCATGGCCCGTTCGATGACCCCGCTCAACTCGTCGGGGACGCCCTGGTCGCGCAGGTCCGGGACCGGTTGGCTGGTGATCCGCAGGAATTGCGCGACGACCTGTTCACCGCTGCGGCGTTCGAATGCGGCATGCCCGGTGAGCGCGCTGAACAGGGTCGCGCCGAGGCTGTAGATGTCTGAGGCGGGGGTGGGGGGCTCGCCGCTGAGCACCTCGGGGGCGGTGAAGGCGGGTGAGCCGGTGACGGTGCCGGTAGTGGTTTGGAAGCCGCCGGATACGTGGGCGATGCCGAAATCAGTCAGCGCCGGCTCGCCGTAATCGGTGAGCAGGATGTTCGCGGGTTTCACGTCCCGGTGCAGAACGCCGAGCCGGTGCGCCGACTCCACCGCCCCCGCCATCTTTATCCCTAGCCGCAACGCCTCGCTTAACGGCAGCGGACCGCCGCGGCGGATCCCCGCATCGAGGGAATCTTGCTGGTGAAAGGGCATCACGATGTAGGGGCGGCCATTGTCGGTCAAACCGACGTGTAGGGCGGTGACGATGTTCGGGTGACCGGTGAGGCGACCCATCGCCCGCTGTTCCCGGAAGAACCGAGCCCGGTTCTCCTCGTCCAGGTCGTCGGTCAGAATTTTGACTGCCACGGTGCGGTCCAGCGCCGGCTGGCGGCAGCGGTAGACCACACCGAAGCCACCGCGTCCGATTTCGAGGGCATCCTCGAACCCGGCCGCACTCAGCTCGACCGTCACTGAGGGAGCCACGGCTCGCTCGGTCTCGAATGGATCACCTGCGGCCATCAGCGTGTCCTCGCTCCGTCTCCCCAAACGATGGGGAGCACAGGCCCCTCGTTGGTACGACCATCGAGGATGCGCCCGGCCGCTCACCTCAGGTCGTTGTAATTTCAGGATAACGATTTCTGGGGATTTGCCTGGACTTCTCGAAAGGTGAACGACGTCGGCAGCACAATCCGTTCGGTCTGGTCGCGACGGCTGGTGAACGCACGCGCATGGGTTCATGCCCGCGCGTCATATCGAACGATCTCCCACGCCCGGGCTCGGCTCCCGGGCTTGAGGGCAGCGTTGCACGCGGCAGAGAACCGCACCCAGGGACTGATACCGAACCCGCCGACGATATGACCACCAGGTCCGCCGCCGCGTCACACCTGGGACCACGGGGAACCGTCGCGGTGGAAAAGCGGTCCGGTTGTGGGCGAACCAGGGACGGTTCCTCACCGCACGGAACTACGCTTTACGACGGGTGGGAATGGATAAGGGATAGCCTGCACTGACGAACTGCGAGCAACCGGCGAGCAGATCGAAGCGCAGCGGACCTCTTTCGTGTCGGCGGCGGCGCGGCTGGATGAAATTCCCGGGTGTCGGACCCGCTGCCGCCCTTCCCCCCGAGGGCGGGGTGTACATGTCGCGATTCCCCGCCACCGGATGCACCTGTGCTCGTGGGCGAAATTCTCTCCCGGGATCAACTTCTCGGCTGGCACGACCAAGGGGCACGGCTCCCGCGGACACGGCAACCGCTACTTCGCCCGTGCCCGAGGGTAGCGGGYCTCGTTACCGACAGGACCGACACCTTCCGCGGTGCGCGCGCACGGGGCCAGGCGGATGGGATAAGACGGGGCAGAAGCGAGCCATCGTCGCGGTCGGTCGGCCCCTCCTGGTCATCGTCTGGCACCTGCACCTGCACCTGCACTAGAACTGGGACATCCGTTTCACGATCTCGGGGCCCGGCTGCCATCTGGTTCCCACGAGCGCTGGTTTGCGGTACCGGTTGCGGATCGAGAACCATCTACTTGAAGTCCTCGTTACATCGTCACCTTCACCCCCGGCACAACACCACTACGACTTTCCCGGCTCCGCTGCGCTCCGCCGGGAGAACACACGCTGCCGACACGAGGGGCAAGGTCACCTCATTCTGGGATTGGCCGCTGTTTATCTTGGTGCCATGCGGATGGCTCCATCGAGGCGGATGGTTTCGCCGTTGAGCATGGCGTTGTCGATGATGTGAGCCGCAAGAGCTGCGTACTCGGTAGCTTTACCGAGTCGAGATGGGTGTGGAACCTGCTGGCCAAGGGAGGTTTGTGCATCCTCGGGAAGTCCGGCCAGCATGGGTGTTTCGAAGATCCCGGGTGCGATGGTGACTACTCGGATGAGATGACGTGCAAGTTCGCGGGCAATCGGTAACGTMATTGCCGCGACACCACCCTTCGATGCGGCGTACGCGGGCTGGCCGATCTGACCGTCGAAGGCCGCGACGGACGCTGTGTCGATGATGACACCACGTTCGCCGTCCACCGGCTCAGTCTGAGCGATCTTCTCGGCGGCCAGTCGAATCACGTTGAAGGTTCCGATCAGGTTGATGCGAATCACTCGCTCGAAATCGGAGAGGGGGAGGGGGCCCTTCTTCCCGAGGACCTTGCCCGGCGTCCCTACGCCTGCGCAGTTGACGACTGCACGTAGATCTCCGAGGGATGCGGCGAAGTCCATGGCCGACATGACGTCACCAGAAGAGGTGACGTCGGCAGGCGTGAAGTAGGCGCCCTTGCCGATTTCCTTTGCGGCGACGTCGCCTCCAGAGGACGGCAGGTCCAGCAGTACAAGGTGAGCTCCACGCTCGTGCAAGGCGCGAGCGGTGGCGTTGCCGAGGCCGGATGCGCCACCGGTGACGACGGCAACGGCGCCGGTGATGTTCATTGGTTCTCCTATGGTTGGTGCAACTCGAGGCGTTGCCGCCGAGATTCGATCTTGTGGGTACGACTGAGGAAGTGAACGGTGCAGCCGGCTATTCGCTATGCAGCGACGGGTCTTCGCCGTGGCTGACAACGAAAGATTGGCTATGCAAGTTAGATGCGTTCGATGAGGGTGGCGTTCGCCAGCCCACCGCCTTCGCACATGGTCTGCAGGCCGTAGCGTCCGCCGGTGGCCTCGAGGTTGTTGACCAGCGTGCTCAGCAGACGGGTGCCCGACGAACCGAGTGCGTGCCCGAGCGCGATGGCGCCGCCCCACGGGTTGAGCTTGGCCGGGTCGGCCCCGAACTCGTGCGCCCACGCCAGCGGCACAGGCGCGAACGCCTCGTTGACCTCGTAGGCGTCGATGTCGTCGATGCTCAGCCCCGACTTCGCGAGGATCTTCTTCGTCGCCGGGATCGGCGCGGTGAGCATGAAGACCGGGTCGTCACCGGCAACGGCGAACGAATGGAACCGGGCCCGCGGGGTCAGCCCCAGCTTCGACGCCATCTCCTCGCTCATGATCAGCGCCGCGGACGCGCCGTCGGTCAGCGGCGACGAGTTGCCCGGGGTGATGTGCCACTGCGCCTCGGGGAACCGGGCCGCGTACTTCTCGGAGTAGAACGACGACTTGAGCCCGGACAGTCCCTCGGCGGTGGTGGAGGCGCGCACGGTCTCGTCGGCGGTGTGGGTCACCGTCTCACCGGCGGCGTTGGTGACCGAGATCGGGACGATYTCCTTGTCGAACAAGCCCTTCGACAGGGCGTCGGCGGCACGGCGATGCGACTGCGCGGAAAAGGCGTCGAGGGTGTCGCGGTCGAACTTCCACTTGGCGGCGATCAATTCGGCGGAGATGCCCTGGTTGACCAGTCCCTCGGGGTAGCGGGCGGCGACACCGGGACCGAAGGTGTCCTGCCCGAGTGACGCACTACCCAAAGGGATCCGCGACATCGACTCCACCCCTGCGGCGATCACGATGTCGTAGGCGCCGGCGATGACGCCCTGCGCGGCGAAGTGCGCCGCCTGCTGGCTCGAGCCGCACTGGCGGTCGATCGTGGTGGCGGGAACCGAGTCGGGGAACCCGGCGGACAGCAGCGCGGTCCGCGAGATGTTCACCGCCTGCTCACCGACTTGTGAGACGCAGCCGCCGATGACGTCGTCGATCTGGGCGGGGTCGATGTCGTTGCGGTCGACCAGGGTACGCAGCACATGCGCAAGCAACTCCACCGGATGCGTACCGGACAGTGCGCCACCGGGTTTGCCCTTGCCCGAGGCGAGGCGGATGACGTCGACGAGTACCGCGTCGGTCATGGTTGATCCCTTCGAAATGTTATGCGAGCTTTTCGTACGTCGGGTCCGGCGTCGCATGGGGGAAGTTGTCGATCGCTTGCAGCCTCGTTTGAGAAGTTATGACCGCACGAACACGGGGTCGATGCAAGCACGAGTACCAGAAAGTCGTGGTCATCTAGTAATTCGACATCCACCGAAGTCCAAACGATTGGTGCCGGAACCGACCCGGACACAGTCGTCGACCTGCCCGGGTTGGTTTCGGCATGCGCTGCCGCTCGAGGTTTGGTCGAGGGAGCTAGCGGCACCGGAGGATCAGTAGATGATGACGCCGCGGATGTTGAGGCCAGCGTGCATATCGGCGTATCCCTGGTCGAGTTCGTCGAGGGAATAGGTGCGAGTGATGATCTCGTCGAGTTTGAGTTGGCCGGCCTTGTACATGTCAAGCATCTTGGTGACGTCCCACATCGGGGCTACTCCGCCGAACATCGACCCCTGGATGCGTTTTTGATAGAGCGTCAACTCGAACGGAGAAATCGGCAGTCCGACGTGCGCTGAGTCGCCGAGCGCAGTGAGTACGACGGTGCCCCGCTTGGCGACGGAGTCGAAGGCTTCGGTGATGTGTTCTGGCTCGAGGGTGCCGACGGTGACGATGGTTGCCGCCGCGCCTTGGCCGTTGGTCAGGCTTCGGGCGATCTCGGTGGCCTCGGTCATGTCGGCGGCGGTGTGTGTCGCGCCGATCTCGAGTGCCTTGGATCGCTTGAATTCCACAGGGTCAACTGCAATGACGTTGGTAGCGCCGCCGTGGCGGGCTCCTTGTAAGGCGAAGGCGCCGATGCCGCCGATGCCCATAACGATCACGGTGTCACCGGGGACCGGCTGCGCCATGTTGAAGCCGGATCCCCACCCGGTGTTGACGCCGCACCCGACCAGACACGCCTTGTCGAGGGGGATGGACTTGTCGATCTTGACTGCGGACACCACGCCCACTGTGGTGTATTCCGAGAACGTGCCGACACCACACCACTGACCGACCGGTTTACCTTCGAGGGACATCCGCCAGCTCTGGGGGTCATCGAACCGGGAGCCGAGCATCAAGTGCTGTGCGAGGTCGCACAGGTTTCCGTGCCCGGTTGCGCACATCTTGCAGCGTCCGCACTGCGGTAGACAGGACAGTACGACATGGTCGCCGACCTCCCAGCCGGGGGTATGGGGGCCGACCATCTCCACGACGCCAGATCCTTCGTGTCCGACACACATCGGGAAGTGGCCGATGCCCATGTGTCCGGCGGCGATGCTGGCCTCGGTGTGGCAAAGGCCCGATGCCGCCATCTTGATGAGTAGTTCTCCCTGCCGAGGCTCGTCGAGATCGAGTTCGACGATCTCGAACTTGCCTGGCTGTTCGCGCAGGATCGCTCCGCGGGTTTTGATCGTTGCCATGCTGATTCCTGTTCTTAGATGTCTCGACACGTCATTCACGACGTTCAAGTACGGTTCTGCGAGCGCGACACCTCGCCGCTCCCACGCGAGGTACGAATTCCCATCGAGCGAGGAACCGGCCAGCAACGAGTCGAGTTCCTGCGCCCCGCGGCCTCGCGAACAGACGAAACCCTCACGTGTCGAGGGACCGTTGGGCTCGAGACTCGAGTAGGTGGTCCACGACTGCTGCTTCCGTAATATCGACTGATTTGCCCAAGAGTCAGGAACCGCACACACGCGCAGGTGGGAGTTCCTGCAAGACGGTTGGCCTCGGGCGCGGATTTTCGCCCGTTTGTTTCCCGAGGTAATGCGTAGCGGCGTCGCCGCAACATGGGCGTGGGACCGGACGGCGGGGCCTGCTCCTGATCGCGGAGCAGGCCCCAGCAAACAGCCGTTATACGGCTGCGTTGGCGGGCTGCGGAAGGGAAATCCTGGGCGCTACTTCGCTCTGAATCATCGCCAGAGAATTGAACCAGGGCGCGGGATCGTCCGAGTAGTCGTGGGATTCGATCTGCAGCGTGCCCCAGCCGCCGCTGGCCTCGAACAATGTATTGATCTTCTCCACCACGGTGTCCGGTGAACCCACACAGAACACGTTGTCGACAACCCACTCGAGATCGACGTCGGCCCTGTCYGCTCCGGCGTCCTTGATGAATCCGTCCATCATGCCGAATCGCCACCAGATCGGAATGAGGTAGCGCTCGAAGCAGTATCCGATAGGCCCTTCCATCACAAGCCGCTTCGCCTCTTTGTCCGTGTCCGCGACGAACACCGTCTGGGACACGTGGTAACGCGCCCGATCGGCGACGTGCCCATTGGCCTCTGCGGCGGTGGAGTAGATGTCCCAGTGCATCTTCAGAGCGTCCAGCCCGGAGAAGATCGACATCGGCCGGAATCCGCGCTCGCCCGCAAACTTCATCGACGGTGACTTGGCACTGAACCCGGTCACGGCGATCTCCGGTGCACCACCCCACGGACTGAGGTCAGCCAGCTTGTGCTGGTCATCGCCCTCTTCACCGTGCTTCTCTTCCGGGTAGCCCGCATTCCAAAAACGCCCCTCGTAGAAGAACGGCTCGCGCTTCCAGATCTTCTCCATGATCTCGAGCGATTCGCGGACCATCTCGTTGGTGAACTGCGTGTCTTCGCCATTCTTGATGCCATGAATGTACGAGGCGTCCGGATAGGCGCCGGCACCGACGCCGAGGAAGTACCGGCCCTCGAGGATCTGCGACAGCCAGCCGACCATGATCGCGAGCTTCGCAGGATTGTGGTGGGGAAGGATGTGAGCCATCGGCGCAAACTTGATCCGCTCGGTCTGGCGTGCGGCTGCTGCGATAATCAGCTCAGGGTTGGGGATGTTCTCCCAACGCTGTGATGCGTGCTCGGAGAACATGATCGAGTCGAAGCCGATCTTATCGGCCTCGATGGCCTGCTGGACGCACCAATCGAACGTCTGGCCGGCAGTTCGTTCTGGACGCATGTACGGGTGGACGATCAGTCCTGTTTCCATTGTCATTGTTCTGTCCTTTCATCGGGGGAGGGTGTTCCTGGGCGAGCACTTTGTGGCCACCGCGCCTCGCCGGGCGGGTCAGTTCAGGAGTAGAAGATGTCGTAAGCGTGTTTGGTGTCCATGTACTCCTTGACATGAATAATTTTTCCGTCGGCGATGTCGAATAAGAAGTGATACTGGTTCTGATAGATGCGACCATTGTTGAGTTCTGCGTAGGACTCCGCCTCGACGGCAACTCGGTCGCCCTGCGCGATTGCCCCTGTGGGTGTGATCTGCAGTGCGCCTTCTTTATAGATGCTCGTCACTCCGCGGAGCAGTTCACCAAAGCGTTCCTTGTCGTAGTTGCCCGACATTCCCTCGATCTGCCCGGACACCCAGTAAGTGGCATTGGGATGGAGGCAATCAAGAATGGCGTCCACATCTCCTGTTGAAAACACCTTGGCGAAATTGTTCGCGATTTCTATGTTTTGCTCGGGGGTTGTCATGAAAGATGTCTCCAGACATTGGTTCGGAAAGACCACATTGCGTGGACTGAATGCCATCGAATTATTGAAGTGCGCCGACGCTGGATTCGATTGCCGCGAGGCGCTCGACGAGTGCGCGCTTGTTGATCTTGGTCGCCGACATCGGCCAATCATCGGGGTGGACGAGGTGCACCGCGCGGGGGACCTTGTACCGGGCGATCCTGCCTTGGCAGAATTCGATCAGTTCATCGGGTTCGATGCTGTGCCCCTCGCGAATTTCGATGAACGCTACGGGGACTTCGTCGAGGCGCTCGTCGGGTCGGCCGATGACGGCAGCGGTCTTGACAGATGGATGCTCACAGAGAAAGGCCTCGACCTCGATGGCCGCAACGTTCTCGCCGCCGACCTTGAGCATGTCTTTCAACCTGCCGTGGAATACGAGGCAGTCCGTCTCGGTCCGACTGTACAAATCGCCGGTATGGAACCACCCGTCTCCGTCGATGGCAGCTGCTGTCTTGATCGGATCCTTGTAATAACCTTCCGTGACGCAATATGCGCGTACGAGCATTTCTCCCGGTGTGCCTTGAGGTTGTTCGGCGCCGGTGTCGGGATCGATAATGCGCAGTTCGATCCCGGGGGCTGCCTTACCCTGAGTGCCCGATCGGTCGGCAATGGTGTCGGAACGCTCGCTGAGGGCATAGATGCCGGCGGTTTCGGTCATCCCACATGCTGCGACGAGCTCCGCGGTCGGGAACGTCCGCTGAACCTGCTCGATCAGGACACGCGGTCCGATCAGGAACATGTAGCGAAGGGAGTCGAGTGCTGCTGGGTCGAACGAGGGGTGGTCCATCAACGATTGCATCATCGCGGGGAACCATGGCCAGACGGTTGTAGGGCGCTCACGCTTCATCAGTGCGAGGGCACGACCGGGCTCGAAATATACATCGGTGACGTAGGTTCCTCCTACGCCCATCGCTCCGATCAGAGGCGAGAGTGCGGCGATGTGGAAGAGCGGACCACCGGCCCAGCTGATGTGACGGTCATCGGTGACGAGCCGTTTGCCGGCGCGCTCGACCGGTCCCCGGGTCACCGCCTCGTGGGTGAGGACGCAGCCTTTGGGATTGGCGGTTGTGCCGGAGGTGTACAGAATTGCTGCGGCCTCGCGGACGCGGACGCGTCGCCGCACCTGATCGACCTCTTCTGGGGACACCGTTCCCGCCAGTCGGTCTAGGGTCGAGCGGCCGATGAATCCTCTTTTGCTCTCACCTTGGAGGAGCATCGCCCCGCGCAACAGGGGTGCCTCCGGTATGTGCAGGCCCGCGTCCGCGTTGGCTTCGGCCAGCGACGGAAGCGCTTCGTGCAGGACGTCGACAAAATCGACGTATGCGCGATCATCGGAGACGGTCAACAGTGCGGCGAGGTCCGCATTCGCGACGATGTATCCGATTTCGCTCGCCTTGTGCCGGGCATTGAGCGGAACGATCACACCGCCGATCAGTGCCGCGCCGAAGAATCCCTCGATGAATTCGATTCCGTTCGGGGCGAGTAGACCGATGTGGTCGCCTCGTCGTATCCCGAGCGCGAGGAGTCCCCGGGCAATGTGTGTCGCTCGTTCGAGCACGTCTGCGTAGGTGTATCGGCTGTCCGGGAAGACGATCAAGTCCCGGTCAGGGTGGCGTCGGGCGCCGCGGACCAAGAGGTCTGCAACTGGTAGCACCTCGCACCAGTCACCGTTGTCAACCATGTCGTTCCTCGCTCGATAGTGAACACCAGGGGTTCCATCGGATGCCGACGGAGGGTTCTCCGTCCGCCAGGCACTGAGCCGCGGAGCAATGCAAAGGCTCCGGGCGGAGCCGTCACCGACTCCGCGTCGATGTGGTGCCCATCACTCTGTCGATACCTCGGCGGCACGGGAACCCGTTCCACTACGCGATCCACTACGCATCTCACCGAGCGCACAGATAGTCTTGATTTTCCCAGGTCAGGACGGGCTGCTCGCTTGCTGCGAGATCAATGTCGACAGGCGTGTCACGACATGTCAGATCTTGACCCCGTAGTTGCGCGGTGTCACGATGCCACCGGTGAGGAACGATTCCTGACCAAGCGGCAGGGCACCTGGGAAGGGGCATCGTGAACGCTGACGAATGGCGCGAGATACGCAAACTTCACGCCGAGGGCGCGACCATCAAAGGGATCGCCGAAAGTCTCGGTATGTCGCGGAATACTGTTCGCCGTGCGCTTGCGTACGATGAGCCGCCCGGGGACCACCGCCCCCGAAAGGGATCAGTCGCTGATGCCTTCGAATCATCGATCCGCACCGCGCTGGCCGAAGACCCCGACATCAGTATCGCCGAAGTTCACCGCACCATTGGTTGGGACAGATCGCGGAACACACTTGCCAAGTTGGTGCACCGCATTCGCGCGGAAGTGCCGAACCAGTTGGGAGAAGTGGACCCACTTCCCCACTCTGGCAGCAGTATTCCCACTTTCTCCACCGGATTCATCGGTCGAGACGAGGAGCTGTTCGCCCTTCGGAGACTCTTGGGTGCCGAGCGACTCGTTACGATTACCGGCCCCGGCGGCATCGGGAAGACCCGACTCGCAGTCCAGGCGGCGACCGACTTTCGTAGGGCATTCGCCGACGGTGTCCGCTTCGTCGAGCTGGCATCACTGAACACCGCCGGACTTCTTGCCCAGGCGGTCCTCGACGGACTCGGCATCATCGAACCCGACCGACCCGGTCACCCCGTCGAAGACATCCTGGTTCACCATCTTCGGCACAAGCAGATGCTGATCGTTCTCGACAATTGCGAGCACATCGTCGACTCCTGCGCGGACCTTGCCGCCCACCTCCTGCGCAACACCACCCAGGTCAGCATCGTCGCCACAAGTCGCGAACGACTCGCGATTCCTGCCGAGCACGTCTTCACGTTGCCACCGCTCTCAACGACCCGAAACAATGACCCGACATCCATCGGCGCCGCCCTCCAACTATTCGAAAGCCGGGCGGCCGCGGTACTTGCAGATTTCGCTCTGACCGAGAGCAACCGAGACACTGTCCGTCGAATCTGCATGCAGCTTGACGGTATCCCGCTCTCGATCGAACTCGCCTGCGCGCGTTTGAGTGTGCTCTCGGTCCGAGACCTCGAGGAGCGACTCGATCGACGACTCGAGCTGCTGACGACGGGGAACAGGTCCGGACCCGAACGTCACCGCAGCCTGCAGGCCACGGTCGACTGGAGTTACGAACTCTGCACATCGACGCAGCAAAAGCTGTGGGCCCGCTTATCCGTCTTCGCCGACGAATTCGACCTACCGATGGCGGAACAGGTGTGCAGCGATGATGAGCTGCCCGCAGAACTCATTCTCGACGGCATCTCTTCCCTGGTAGGAAAATCGCTGCTGCAACGCGAGCAGCGGGGAGAGCGGGCCCGATTCCGCATGCTCGAAACGATCCGCGAGTACGGCGCAGCCAAGCTCGGTGCGACCGAAGCCGTCGCCCTACAACTGCGGCACCTCGAGTCATGTTCGACCCTCGTCCGGTCCTCCGTCGAGTCCTGGGGGAGTTCCGGGCAACAGCGAGCCGGCGAATTGCTGCGAAGCAACCGCGCTAATCTGCGCAAAGCCTTGCAGACCGCACTCTCGGCACCGAGCAACGAGATGCTCGCCACCGCCACCGAACTAGTGTCGACCGCATGGTTTCTCTGGTCCTCCGGATTCTCGGTGCGTGAGCACCGTATGTGGCTGATGCATATTGCCGAGATAGACACCGCCCCCACCGCCCGCAGAGGCAGGCTGCTCGCAACCCTGGGGTTGGTCCAGACGATGCAAGGTGACCGGTCGGCGGCATCCGATGTTCTCGACGAATCGATCCACCTCGCTTCGGCGCGCGCGGACAACGCGACCATCGCCTTCGCGACACAAACCAAGGGCTTGAAGGAATACCTGGGTGGTGACTTCGAATCTGCTGAGCCGCTGTTCCAGGATGCCCTCACCAGGTATGAGGAGTTGCCGGAAAATACCGATCTGTTGTGGGCGCTCCATATCGAGATGGGCATGTTCTATTGCTCGATGCTCGACCCCACGCGCGCGCTCGAACACTTCGAGTTCGTACGCGTGCATTCGGAACGCGCAGGTGAGCAATGGATGCTGTCCTATGCCATCTACGGCCTCGGTCTCGCCGCCTTGGCCGATGAACGGTACGACGACGCTCTGCGCCGTGCGATCGAAAGCCTCACCCTCAAGAAGGAGTTCGACGACGTGGTCGGCACATCGCTGGTGACCGACCTACTCAGCTGGGCAGAGGCCGCCGCGGGATCGAAGGAACGTTCGGCAGTCCTGCTCGGCGCGGCATCCCAAATGTGGGACTCGTTCGGTATGCAGCTCTACGGATCCCGGCATTGGGTGGAACGACGTGCTCAATTCGAGGCAACCGCGCGAGCCGGACTCGGAGATGAGCGGTTCGCGCAATGTCGACGCCGTGGTGCGGCGATGTCGATACCCGAGATGGTCAGGTTCGCGTTGGAGGAAGAGGTACCTGGCGTCCCCGAGGCGGACGAATTTGCAGATACGGCGCTGCTGTCACCGCGTGAACTCGAGGTTGCCCGCCTCGTAGCTGACGGACTGACGAACAAAGAGATCGCCGCCCGGATGGTGGTGTCGCCTCGAACGGTCGAGGGGCACGTAGTGCGGATCCTCCGCAAACTTGGAATGACCCGCCGCCATCAGGTAGCGACGGCCTTGCGGCCGCGGGGCATACGGTGAGCTGAATATCCTGTTAGACAGTCATAACTGGTGAACGACGATCGTCTGCGCGATGTCGGTGTCGCCGCCCAGCCGGTTGGGGTCTCACCGTGGAAGAAGATGACCGGTCTACCGTCGATCGCGTAGCGAACCACCGATCCATGAGTGTCGGCTTTGACGGATTCGAATGGCATGTTTGAACGTCCGCGATTCCTGTGCACTTTGAAGTCGACGTTTACGTTGACGTTGACATGGCGAGCGATTTTTGCGACGCTCGTCACATCCGAGGTGTCCGGCCGGATCTGTCGAACCTTGGCCAACGTGGCCGAGTCGGCTGCCGTCGCGAACCGCCTGAGATCTCAACTCACAGCGAAGGAATTGAGCAATGAACAGACTGGACGGCAAGGTTGCACTCGTGACCGGTGCGGCACGCGGAATGGGGGCGTCCCACGCCCGGAAGTTTGTCGAGGAGGGTGCCAAGGTCATCCTGACCGATCTGTCGGATGAGGCAGGCAAAGCGCTTGCTGAAGAGCTCGGGTCGAATGCTCTTTTCGTCCATCACGATGTCACCGATCTGCAGTCGTGGAACGAGGTGGTCGAACACGGCGTTCGCGCCTTCGGTGAGATCACGGTCCTCGTCAACAATGCCGGTGTTCTCGGGCCGGTCACCCAAACCGCGGAGCTGAGCGACGCCGACTATCGGAAGGTGTGCGCGATCAACCAAGACGGCGTGTTCTACGGGATGAAGTCCGTCCTTCCTTGCATGGAACGGGCAGGAATCGGAGCTGTCGTCAACATCTCGTCCATCGCCGGAATTGCGGCCAACTACGGATTCCCCAGCCTTGCCTATGTTGCAAGCAAGTTCGCGGTACGTGGCATGACAAAGGCCACCGCGATCGAATACGGCCCGAAAAACATCCGGGTGAACTCCGTCCACCCCGGATTCATCCAGACCCCGATGATGGTGGAAGCGACCGACGAATCGGGCGGTGACGCGCTTGGTTTGATCCCGCTGGGAAGGATCGCCGAGCCTGGCGAGGTGTCCAATCTCGTGCTCTTCCTCGCATCGGACGAATCGTCGTACATCACGGGTGCCGAGCACCTTGTCGACGCCGGCATGCTCGCTCAATAGGGTTTGGGCGCCGATTCGTCGTTGCCGACCTCGGCACCGACCTCTCTGGTCGGCGAAGTCGAGCCAATCCTGAGTGAAGGGATAGGGAGCCGAGCCGAACGTCAGTTGTCGTGAGAAACCAGAAGGGGCCGGCGAATCGCCGGCCCCTTCGGCGTCGCTGGGACCGTCGACGGCTGGCTGTCTCCAGCATCAGGTATTACTCGTCATCATTGGATCTGTACGCGTCAGTGAGCTGGACATGGTCCGCATGGGTGAGGAGGGAGGCGGCGGTCTAGCCGGGTGATCTCGACGGTGCAGTGCCGGACCGGACACAGTGCTGCGGCTCGCTGGGCGGTGTACGAGCGGTCTATGACATTCGTGGCGTACGCCGGCGAAACATCACCCGCGTGCGATCGGCACGAAGGGAGCAGCATGTCGGCGCCCTCCTCACGCACCGGGCGGTGAGGTCACAACGCGGAGGCTCCTGGATTACCCTGGGTGCCCTAGCCGAGCCTGGCCTCGACAGCACAACGAAGGGTAGGGGAGGGACGCTCTATCAGCATCCGTCCCCTACCGTTACCCGTACGCTCGGCGTCCGAAGACGAGCAGCGGCGCGAGTCCGACCGTCGCGTATCCGTTCGTCAGCGGATCGTGTAGTTTTCCAGATCCGGCCGTCGAGTCATCTCCCAGTATTCGACGTTGAGGAAGGGCATGACGAAGACGACGCGCCCGCGTGAGTTGCGGTAGTAGGTCGACATCCCACGGTGGGTCCAGACGGTGCGGGCGTGAGTGGTGTCGACAAGCTCGTTGTATTTGTCGTTTGCATCGGTTCGTGCGTCGATCGCCGCGATGTTCTGTTGGAACATTTCGGTCAGTAGTCCCCGGATGTAGCGCATTTGAACTTCCATGAAGAACATGAAGCTGCCGCTACCGGGGAAGGAGTTCGGGCCGCCGAGCATGAAGAAATTGGGGAACTGGGGAACCGAGACGCCCAGATACGCCCGCGGATCGTCGTCGTTCCATGCTTCCCTCAGCGACAGCCCGTCCACCCCGCGCACGTCGAGTGAGGAGACAAAGCGAGCGGCCTCGAACCCCGTCGCCCAGATGATGACGTCTGCGTCGATCGCGGCTCCCGACGCGCTGACGAGCCCGGTCTCGGTCACGGCGGCGACCGACTCGTTGATCAGGTCGACGTTGTCCCGCCGCAGCGCCTCGTACCAGCCGTTGTCGAGCAGGATCCGCTTGCCGAACGGGGGGTAGTCCGGCATCACCTTGTCGAGGAGGTCGGTACGGTCGCCGACCTGAGCGGTGATGTACCGGGTGAAGTACTCGCGGTGGGCGTCATTGCGAGCGTTGACGGACCGCTCGGGATGCTCCCACTCCGGGTCGACGCGAAGGGACTCGATAACCTTGTCGCCGAACTGCCAGAACAGCCGAATCCAGTACCAGCTGTGATAGAGCGGGCACGACTGTAACAGCCGGCGAAGTTCCATGGGAATGGGCATCCGGAACTTCTCGAAGGGTGCCACCCATTGCGGGGAACGCTGAAACACCGTGAGGTGCTCGACCCGATCCGCGATGGCGGGAGTGATCTGCATCGAACTCGCACCGGTGCCGACGATGGCAACCCGCTTACCGTCGAGGTCGAGTCCCTCGGGCCAGTCGGCGGAGTGAAAACTCGTTCCACGGAAGGTATCCATGCCGGGGAGGGTCGGCGTCACCGGCCGATTGAGAACTCCGACGGCGCTGATGACGACATTGGAACGCAGAGTTTCGATCGATCCGTCAGGGTTTCGTACGTCGACACTCCACGCCCGTGACGTCTCGTCGTAGGTCGCGGCGAGAACCTCGGTGCTGTATCGGACTCGTTCGTTGCCACCGACGTCCTTGAGGACGCGCCCGAAGTATTCCTGGAGTTCGTTGCGCAGTTCGAAGTGGGTGTTCCAGTCGTTCTTGGCGAAGGAGAAGGAATACAGATGGCTGGGCGTGTCGACGCCGGCGCCGGGGTAGGTATTCTGCCACCAGTTCCCTCCCGCCTCTGGCTGCTTCTCGAGGATCACGTAGTCGATGCCCATGTCTTCGAGCTGTTGGGCCGCGGCGATGCCGGCGACGCCCGTTCCGATCACGATGACGTTGAATCCGACGGGGGGAGTGACGGGTTCGAGGGCGAGTTCGGGTGCGTTCGGCGCCGCTCGGCGCGCCAGCTCCAGAGACAGCATCGGACCGTACTGGTCCGCAACGGGCTCACCCATACAGACGCTGATCATGCGGACGGTCTGTTCGGCTGTTGGCGTCTCGATCACCGGTTCGACCCCGGACTGGAAGTCCAGGATCGCCTGCACTGCGGCCTGACGAATCTCGTCCTGGATCTCGTCGGAGAGCCCTCCCGAGTCGTGGTCGCCGAGACCCTTG
Source organism: Rhodococcus sp. P4_B6 (assembly GCF_056402215.1). Classification (NCBI taxonomy): domain Bacteria; kingdom Bacillati; phylum Actinomycetota; class Actinomycetes; order Mycobacteriales; family Nocardiaceae; genus Rhodococcus; species Rhodococcus sp. P4_B6. Next base: position 20,852 of record NZ_JBFUHV010000088.1, read on the forward strand.
CCGCGGGTGGGCCGGTAGGGCTCCTCGAGCCACTTCTCGTCCCCGGTCATCTGGTAGACCACCATCAGCAGAGCGGGAACGTTCGCGATGGAGACCGCGGTCCGTACCTCGGCCTCGCTCAGGCGATCCGGGTTGAACTGGCTCGACTCGGTCACGGCCGTAGATGGGGCGGGGCTGGCTGTCTGCATAGTTGCTACCTCTCGCGGGTGCCCGAACGTTGTAGTGGCAAAGCGCCACGCACGATGATTTGTTCAACGTTCGTGTTGATTTTCGTTGTTCTTATGGTTGCAGTCTGCGTAGACGTTTGTCAACGCTTGAGTTGAAAGCGCCGAGCGGTACGGATCGGCGTGAGGCGGGCAGAGCTGTCTACGCTGCTGTTGACACGGTGGGGTGGGTGTGGGATTCTCGCTTTCGGCTGTGCCGTGCATCACACCGGCATCGGCCGATCCCACATCTCGGTGGTTCACTGGCTCTCACCAGAACGGAATCGCAATGACTTATGCCGTTACTCCCAATTCTTCCGCGGAAAGAGTGCTCGATCTCCGTGCCTCCCGAAAGGCGCTGATCGCCGGGTCCCTCGGCAACCTCGCCGAGTGGTACGAATTCGCCATTTACGCATATATGGCACCGGTTTTCGCGCCGTTGTTCTTCCCCTCCGACAATCCGACAGCGGCGATCTTGTCGACGTTTCTCGTGTTCGCGCTGGCGTTCTTCCTCAGGCCCGTCGGTGCGGTCGCCTTCGGTCGTCTGACCGATCGAGTCGGACGCCGACCTGTGCTGGCGATGATCATCGGCCTGATGGCGGTGGCTACCACGGTCATAGGTCTTCTGCCCACCCACGCCCAGGTCGGGGTGCTGGCGCCGGTTCTGCTCACCCTCTGTCGGGTGGGTCAGGGCCTGTCCGCGGGCGGAGAGATGGGTGGCGCGGTCTCTCTCATGGTGGAATCCGCACCGTCGAACAAGCGGGGCGTGTACGGTTCCTGGTCGTTCGTAGGTACAACGTTGGGGTTCGTTCTCGGTGGTGGCGTGGCAACGATTCTGGCGACCGTCCTGTCCGAGGATCAGCTCACGTCGTGGGGGTGGCGAATCGGTTTCCTGCTCGCGGCCCCGATGGGTGTCGTCATCCTCTATCTGCGGATGCGCGTGGACGAGACCCCACACTTCAAGCAGATGACAGTCGAACGCGCCGCCTCCGACGCCTCGTCGGCACCGCAGAGACGTTCCCCGGTCTATCTTCTCGTGACGATGGGCGCCGTCGTGGTGTACAACGCGGTCGGTAACACCTTCATGGTCGGGATGCCGGCGTTCTTGTCGAAGAGTTTCGAGATGTCTTTCGAACGCTCGTATCTGCTCGCGTTGATCACCGGGCTCGTCGCGGCAATCTTCATGCCGGTTTTCGGCGCCTTGTCCGATCGAGTGGGTCGCCGTCCCGTTCTGTTGTGGGGTTCGGTTGCCGTCGTGGCTCTGTCCTACCCGCTCTACGCGATGCTCGGCTTCGGTTTTCGGGGCGGATTGATCGCGCTGGCGATCGCCGGTGTGCTCATCGGTGCGGTGGGCGGGCCCATGCCGGCTTTCCTCTCGGAACGATTCCCCACACGAAGCCGTGCCACCGGAATCTCCGTCACCTACGCACTTTCGGTGGCGTTGTTCGGAGGCACGGCACCGTACATCATCACCTGGTTGGCTTCGGCGACCGGCGATCCGTTGTCCGCGGCGTACTACACCTTGGGTTGCGCCGCGGTCAGTGTGGTCGCCCTCCTCACTATTCGCGGTGTCGATCGGGAGCAGCACCGCGCGGAGCTCGAAGACTGACGACTAGCAGGTGCCCGTCTCCAGCGGAGACGGGCACCTCGGTGTTTGTCACCATGTATCGAGATACCGCCGAACCCCCTCGGCGGATCGGCTTTCCGCGCGGTCGAAGGTCCCCACGATCCATGCTCGCGTGTCAGCCGGATCGATGACGTCGTCGATTTCGAACACCGATGCCGCATTCGTGGCACGGCCCTGCGCCTCGTAGTCGGCCAGAAGGGACCGAAAGGTCTGCTCCCTCTCATGCGGGTCGTCGATCGCGTCCAGTTCTCTGCGGAATCCGAGCCGCACCGCGCCCTCGGGGCCCATCGCGCCCAGCTCTCCGGTCGGCCAGGCGAGCATCGCGTCCGGGACGCGGAAACTTCCACCGGCCATGGCCTGCCCTCCGAGCCCGTAGGACTTGCGGACGATGATCGCGCACAGTGGAACAGAGAGATTGGGGCCGGTGACGAAGAGCCGGCTGACATGCCGCACCATGGCCGTCTCTTCCGCTTCGGGCCCCACCATGAATCCCGGGGTGTCGCAGAGGGAGAGAATCGGCAGGCCGTAGGTGTCACAGAGTCGGAGGAAGCGCGCCATCTTGTCCGCTCCGGCGCTGTCGATGGCACCGCCGCGGTGACGTCCGTCGTTGGCGACGATGCCCAGTGGTCGCCCCTCTACCMGCGCCAGACAAGTGACCATTCCCTGCCCGAACATTTCTCGCAGTTCGAGGACTGAGTCGTCATCGGCGAGGGTGTGGATGAGTGCACGAATGTCGAACACCCGCGATCGTCTCTCGGGTACGGCGTTGCGTAGCCGGCGTTGATCGGCGCAGGACCATTGCCGGGTAGAGCCCTGGAAGTAGCCGATGTACTTCCTGGCAACGGCCACGGCGGCAGCCTCGTCGTCGATGAGAACATCGACAACACCGTTGGCCGCCTGGGCCGGAGCGGGCCCGATCGCCTCGGGCGCGAACACCCCCAGGCCTCCGCCCTCGATCATGGCCGGACCACCCATTCCGATGTTCGCGTCGCGGGTTGCAATGACGACGTCACATGCGCCGAGCAGCGCGGCGTTACCCGCGAAGCAACGTCCGGACGCAATTCCCACTGTAGGAACATGCCCGTTGAGGCGACCCAACGCAACGAAGGTCCCCAAGTCCATCCCGGTCGCCTTGGCCTGGTTGTCGGTGTCCCCGGGACGTCCACCACCGCCTTCGGCGAAGATGACCACTGGAGAGCCCCGTCGCCGGGCGAGTTCGAACATCCGCTCGGCCTTCTTGTGGTTCTGCAGCCCCTGGGTGCCCGCCAACACGGTGTAGTCGTAGGCGAGCGCGGCGACGTCGGGGACTTCTGCGCCGAGTCCGGACGCGTTCACTCGGCCGAAGCCAGCGACGAGACCGTCGGCGGGGGTATTGGCTTCCAGGTCGTCCAGGGACCGTCGCCGACGCTGTGCGGCGATGAGAAGCGGTCCGTATTCACGAAAGGAGCTGGGGTCGAACAGGTCCGCGAGGTTCTCTCGTGCGGTGCGTTTGCCGGCATCGTGCCTTCGTGTGATGGCATCGGGGCGGGCGAAATCGAGCCCGGCCTCGTGGCGGCGTTTGATGTCGGCGACATCGGCGCGGGTTTCATCCGGATCGGGCAGTTCGGGTGGGGCGCTCGTGGTGGCCTCCGACGTGCCGTCGAGAGTGGCGAGGGTTGCGACTGTCGCTCCCTCGGCGACGCTGTCGCCGACCATGACCGTCACCCTCCCCAGCCTGCCGGCCGACGGGGCAATGATTTCGTACTCCATTTTCATCGCCTCGAGAACCGCTATCGGGTCGCCTCGCTCGACCCACTGCCCGCTTTCGGCGGCGACCGCCACCACCGTGCCGGCCGATGGTGCGAACAGTTCGGCCGCGTGGGTGCCCTCGGCCGCCGGCGCACGTGCGAGCAGGTGCTCGTCGACGAAGCTGGTCGTCATCGCACCCTGTCGAATTCCGGGGTCGGCCAGCACCGACCGAAGCAAGGCCACGTTCGTCGGTACTCCCTCGACGACGACTTGGCTCAGTTGCGCCTCGAGGTGATCGAGAACATCGGCCAGGCCGACGTCCCGGCGGTGAACGATGATCTTGGCCAGGAGCGGGTCGTAGTCGTTGGTGGCCTCCATACCGGTGTGGCCGTGAGTTTCCACGCGAATACCCGGCCCGGCGGGCAGATCGAACTGGGTGATCTGCCGTGATGTGGTGGCCGCGGGTTCGAGGGTGACTCGCGCTTCGACAGCGATCCCGCGCGGGCCACCGATCGACTCCTGAGACAGACCCTGGTCCGTCAGCGACACCCCGTCCGCGAGCGCGAGCTGGGCGGCGACGAGGTCGACACCCGTGATCTCTTCGGTGACGCCGTGTTCGACCTGCAGCCGAGGATTTCCTTCGATGAAGTAGTACAGGTCGGGGGAATCGGCGTCGACGAGGAACTCGAAGGTACAGGCACCTCGGAAGCCGGTGGCCCGTGCGAGGGCGAGTGCGGACTGCAACAGAGCCGACCTCGTCGTGTCCGGCAGGTTCGGGGCCGGTGCAATCTCGATGAGCTTTTGATGGCGGCGCTGGATCGTACATTCGCGGTCCCACAGGTGTATTGGCTCGCTGACACCATCGCCGAGCACCTGCACCTCGATGTGCCGTGCCCGCGGTAGATACCGCTCGACATAAACGTCCGCTTGCCCGAAACCGCGCAGCGCCTCGGACCTGCATCGCTCCAGCGCACGGTCGAGGTCCGCGGCGCAGGTGACGACACGTATTCCGCGGCCGCCGCCGCCACCGAGTGCCTTCACGATGACGGGTGCACCCGATTGCGCGTCCATGAAGGCCAGTGCCTCCGGAAGACCCGTTGCGCCACTCGTCGCAGGAAGGACGGGAACTCCGGCCTCCTCGGCCAGCGCCCGTGTCGCTGCCTTGTCACCGAAGAGCCTCAGAGTTTGGGAGTTGGGCCCCACGAACGTGATACCTGTTCGCGCACAGGCGTCCGCGAGATCCGGATTCTCGCTCGCAAAACCGTACCCGGGATGGAGCATGGTGCATCCGGACGTGTGGGCTGCGCGCACTATCTGCTCGATGTCGAGGTAGGCGGCGGCACCGCGCCCCGGCAGTAGGCGCGCCTCGTCCGCSGCTCGCACGTGGAACGCATCAGACTCGTCGCCATGATGTACCGCGACGGTGTGAAAGCCGCGGTCGCGGGCGGTGCGGATGATCCTCAGCGCGACTTCGCCGCGGTTGGCGATCAGGAGGCCGGGCAATCGCTTTTCCTTCATTGTCACTGAACCCCGTCCCCTGGGTAGTCCGATTACGCCGTGGAGGGCGTGTGCCCGCCCAGCGTCGCAGTGACCGTCTCGGCCGCCGATATCAATCGATCGCGATACTGCTCGACCACCGCTCCGGACAACTGGCGGGGGAGTTGGTAGAGACTCAGCAAGAGCACTGGCTGCCCGTTCTTACCGAATACCGGAGCACTGATGATCCGGACGTCATACGGTGCTGCCGGATCGATCTCGGCAGGTTCGTATCCCTCGAGGCTCAGTCCGCGGGCGGCTTCGGTAACGTCGGCTGCCAGATCACCCGTGGCCCCGGTCAGCGGCAGACGCGCAACAGCACCTTCGAAGCGCACCTGGGCGTCGCTGCGAAGCACGAGCGACCAGCCGCGGTCGCGGACGCGGGACACTGCCTGCACGAGCAGGTCTCGATCGAGCGTCTCTCCACCACGTCCGATCCATCTGTCGAATTCGCGTCCCTCGGCCCACGCCATCAGTGGTAATGCGAGGGGGGGTACGAAGGGCATCCGCTGCCCGAGGCGGATGTGCGGAGACGTGTGAAGAGCGCTTGACATGCTGCTGCCGACCAGGACCAATTGATCCCTGATCGCGACCGAGGCGCAGCACTCCACTCCCAATTCGTGAGCGACCGCGTCCATCTCCGGGCGGGCCTGATCGACGATGCTCAGCGGCCGCAGCAGATCAGCCTCACCGGGGGCAGTGAGAGAAGTCGACGAGAAGCACCCGTAGCCACCCTGGAAGAAGATGAGTGGTGAGTTCGCCTCATCGACCTCGAGAGATGTGACCCGGCCGATGRCCAGGAAGTGGTCACCGGCGTCATGGATCGTGTCGATGGTGCAGTCGATCCACGCGATCGAATCGTGGATACGCGGATCGCCGTGCGGTGTCGGTGACCAGGAAATCGCCGCGAATTTGTCCGAGCCCTTCAGTGCCAAACTACGGCAGACATCCTGCTGACCGGCGCCGAGCACATTGACGCAGAAGCGGCCGGCTTCGCGGATCTTCGGGAAGGTACTCGAGCCCTTGTCCGGGAGGAAAGCAACCAGTGCTGGATCCAGCGACACCGAGGTGAAGGAACCGACGGCCATGCCGACCGGCATGCCCGCGGAATCGGTAGAGGTGATAGCCACCACGCCCGTCGGGAAGTGGCCGAGCACGCTACGGAAATGCCCCGGATCGATCACTGTGGTGGGCTCGGTGAGTGTCATCGGGTCATCCTTCTCGGCGTCAGGGGATTGCCTGAGCGGGTGCGTGGGGTCTGGCTGGGGGTTCTTCGATTTTTGCCGGGTGGGTTGGTGCGGTCAGCGTCTGTCTCGTCGAGGTGTCAGAGGAAGCGGCGCCGACTTCAGGTAGTCGTGATGTCTCCGTCCGTCGCATGTGACGTGCATCGCTCTACAAGATGATGGTCCACCGATCACGACTCGCTGTCAACTATAGCGTTGACTAAATTCTACGAAAATGTTGACAGACCATTCGAGTTGCGGTTGATCCGGTGTTGCATCTTGACGTGCTGAGATGCTGATGCAGAGATCGGTAGGGGAGTGGAGGACAAGTACTCGCTGTGTCTACACAAGCGTTGATAATCGGTGTAGATTCTTGGTAGCTTCTCGTCTAGGGCGCCGCAGTACAGCTCCGCCCCAGACATGCCTGGCGCCGAGAACTCGCTCTCGCCACTGGCTGCCCCGTCACATGGAGGAAAAACACAATGACTACCAGTGCACTCTCGAGTCGAGAACTGACCGAGCTCCTCGAGACCCAGAAAGTTGAACGAGTGCTGTACGACTACGCGTACTACCTCGACATGAACCAGCCCGACGATCTCGCGGCCCTGTTCACCTCAGACTGCTACGTCGCGTACGGACCCGACTTCGGCGCCGAGGGACGTCAGGCCTATCGGAAGACCCTCGACGGAATCGGCACTTTCTTCAGCGCCACCAGTCATCACGTCTCCAACGTCGTGGTCGACTTCGATGAGGAGCTGCGCACCGCAACCGTCCGGTCGGTGCTGTACGCGTGGCATCAGTACACCAAGGAGGGCAAGCGGGACGGTCACTTCTTCGGCCAGTACCACGATGTCCTGGTGCGCGACGATGAGCACGGTTGGCGCTTCACCCGGCGCGAGCTGCGTGCCGCCGGAGTCGTCGACTTCCACGTCAAGAAGCAGATCCCGATCGGGCGTGCCTCGGCATGACCGCGCCCACCGGTACCGCCGCAGTGGACACCGAGTACGAGTACCTACGCATTGAGCATCGCGGGCCGATCAGCTGGATCGTCCTCGACCGTCCGGACAAAGCGAACGCGCTCTCGAATGCGCTCCTCGGCGAGTTCAGTGACGCGCTCGAGCAACTCGCCACCACCGGCGGACCCGTCGTGGGGATCCGCGGTGAAGGCAAGGGCTTCTCCGCCGGCTACGACATCGACCAGGTCGGCGAATACACCACCACGAAGGACCCGGTCTCGGATCGGGAACGGCTGGCGCGCAACGTCAACCGTTACCTGGCGATTTGGGACCACCCGAAGCCGGTGATTGCCGCAGTCCACGGCTACTGCATCGCGGGTGCCACCCAGATGTGTGTGTTCACCGATCTCACGATTGTGGCTCACGATGCGCGCATCGGCGAACCGGCCGTGCCGCTGGGTGGGGGATACATCGCCCCGCTGTGGGCGCCGCTGGTCGGACCCAAGCGGGCGAAGGAACTCGCCTTCATCGCCGGCAACTCGATCGACGGTGACACCGCGGTCGCGTGGGGTTGGGCCAACCGAGCCGTCCCGGCGGAAACGCTGATCGAGACCGTCGAACGATTGGCCGCCCAGATAGCGAAGATTCCCTCCGATCTCCTGCGCATCAAGAAGCTGTCGGTCAATCGCGCAATGGAGGCCATGGGGGTACGCACCGCAGCGCAGGGCGGCGCAGAAATGGATGCGCTACTGCATCTGTCGCCCTCGGTGGCGGAGGTGCGGGCCTTCATCGCGGACGTCGGCCTGAAGGCAGCCATCGCCTCCTACCGCGCCCCGGCCGATCTCCCCCCCTCCTCTTCATCAACACCGTCAGGAAAGGCAACACCATGACCAGCGGAGTAACGTTCACCCGCGACGGCCACATCGCCCGCGTCACACTCGACCGGCCCAAAGCGCTGAACTCGATCAACGCCGAAATGGACCAGGCGTTGTACGAGGCGTGGACCGAAATCAATAACGACCCCGACCTGTGGGTGGCCGTGCTGTCCGCCTCCGGCGAGAAGGCGTTCTGCGCCGGCGCCGACGTGAGCGGCGGCACGGAAGGCGACGGACGCAGAATGGCGCTCGGCGGTGGACTCACCGGCGTCGGTGGCCCCCTGCTGAAGCTGCGCAAACCTCTCGTCGCCGCTGTGCAGGGCTATGCCATCGGCGGCGGATTCGAGCTGGCAATGTGCGCGGACGTCATCGTGGCAGCGGACAACGCCCAGTTCGGCATGCCGGAAACGAAGGTCGGGATCATCGGCGAGGCAGGCATCATGCACCGCGCGATCCGGCAACTCCCGCATCACATCGCCATGGCGATGATCCTCACCGGTGACCRCATCACCGCCGTCGACGCCGAACGATACGGACTCGTCAACGAGGTCGTCGCACCCGAGCAACTCGATAAGGCCGCCGACCAGTGGGCCGAGCGAATTGCGGCCGCATCTCCACTCGCGGTACAGGCAGCCAAGGATGCCGTACTGTCCCGACTGGACTGGCCCCTGGAGATCGCATTGGCGACCCGCTATGAGCCCATCGAAGCCTACGCGGCCAGCGCCGACCGGCTCGAGGGGCGAGCTGCGTTCGCCGAGAAGCGAAAGCCGCAGTGGACCGGTCGGTAGCCGAGCGGTGGACGTGCCGCGGGACGAGATGCAGTCACGTACTCGCGGCACCCCTTCTCGCCGGGGGCGAAATTCTGGGTGGAATTAGCCGGAACTGACCAGCGCGCCTTCGAAGAACAGGGCGCAGAACGCGTCGATGGTCTGTTTGGCGTCCACCCTGTGCGCGCCGGGCTTGAGCCACCGATGGGTCCAGTTGATCATGCCAAACAACGCTTTGGCCATCAGCGCAGTCGGAACGTCCTCACGGAAGGTCCCTTCCGCGACCCCCTGCTCGAGAACACCGGCGACGATCGACTCGAACCGCTTGGTTTTTCGCAGCATATCCTTCGCCCACGGCGTCGACTGGAACTCGAGCTTCGCCATGTCCTCCTGGATGTAGAGGTACACGTAAGGATAATTGTTCTCGTACGAGAGCATCTGCAGTTCGACCAGGCGGCGGAGCTTCTCCGGGGCGTCAACGTCCAACTCCGCGACCTCTGCTGCAGCACGGAGGTTTTCGTCCAGAACGCCGGCCACAACATCGTGGAACAGCGCCTGGAACAATTCCTTCTTACTGGCGAAGTAGTAGTAGATCGACGCTCGGTCGGTACCGAAGCGCTCTGCAATGTCGTTCAACGTGGCGGCGTCGTAACCCTTCTCTTGAAAAACATCAGCCGCCGTCTGCAAGAGTTCACGGCGCTTCGCTTGATAGCTCGGGCTACTATCGTTCTGCGCACTACGGCGGCGGCGGCTCATCCCGCTGCTTCTCGTCACTGGTGTTCTGGCCACACAGGGGATGCTACGCGGCAAGCGAAAAGAAATCTATCAACGTTGACGTAAATCAACTTCAACGTTGACGCAATACGTGTTGTCGCATACCGTCGAACGACGAGAGACCCGAGCCATCGCGGGCCACTCGACGGCGAGCGCCGCCTCCACCCGACTTCAAGAGGGGCCGACATGAGATGTGTCGACGTCAGCGGACGCATCCTGGCCGTCGGAGGTGTGGTGTGCGGTATGCGCCGCAATCCCCATCAGGCTCCCGCCCGATCGCAAGCAAGCAACCTCGCCGAGGTACTCCCGCGGACGGCCCTCGTGTGTGGACAGTTCGCCACGCGACAGTTGCAGGCCGACGCGGCGGAGACCCTGCGCACGGAAGCCGTCCCACAGTGATCGAATCCGACGACCCTCCCGACCCCGCGCCGCCACCAATCGGCAAAGAACTCACCCTTGCCGACCTCTACGCCGTCGCCGACGCGCACTTGCGCGAGGTCGACGACGGAGAACCCTTGGATCCCCTGACCCGTACCTTCATCGAACTCGGCGTGCGGTYGTCCGTGACTACGCTGGACATCGAGGGGGCCAAACGCCACATGCAGACGGCGCTGGACCTGGGGGCAACCGCCGATCAAGTGCACGAAGTCCTCATGCTGGTGTCCGGACTAGGGGTGCACACCCTCTTCGAAACAACCGGGCACCTGTACGCTCTCGCCTCTGAACGGCAACAGGTTCCAGCGAATTCGGTGCTCGATACCGACCGAAATCGACTATGGGAACGATTCGTCGAAAACGACCCGTACCGGCAACGCCTCGAGGACGAGATACCTGGATTCCTCCACGCCCTGATCCGAATCTCCCCGCAAGCGTTTGCAGCCTTCTGCGAGTACTGCGCCGTTCCCTGGCAGACCAAGAACCTGCGCGCGGTCACCAAAGAACTCATCGCCCTCGCCGTGGACGCAACGCCACACCATCGCTACCTCCCCGGCCTGAAACTGCACCTACGTAATGCGATCGAACTCGGTGCCGGCGGCAACGGCATACGCGAAGCGCTCCAGATCGCCGCGCATTCCCCTCCGCACAGGGGCGTGCGCTGACTGTGAGGCACCATCAGGGGTGGCTGAAACGCGAACACTGTGGATCGCCCGCGTGGCGTGGTCGAGGCGGACTACGGGGCGTCCACGCGCACAGATGGAGGGAAATCCATCAACCCACGGGCGCCCGCCGTTGGGGGCAACCGGTCGTGGCAGATGGTCCGAATACGCTGTCGAGTCGCCGCAGATGTGATGGAGCGGTCAGAGTCTAGGATGCGCGCCAGTCTTGCGAAGTACTGCCTCGGGTTCAGGCCGAACTCGTCGAAGATCAGTCGATTCGACCCGCCACCGTACGGGTGCCAGCGAAGCGCGAACTCCAGCATTGCGCGTTCGAAACGGTCTTGGCTATCGCCGAGCATCATCGACTCCAGAGGGTGGGCAATGTTGAAGCGCGCGCAGGCGTAAGCCGACAGACTTCGGCCCGGTCAGGTCGACCTCAGCTGCACGCCGGCGCGGAAGCGTTGGGGAGAAGCGTCCGGGTGTGTCGAACATCGTCCTCGAGCGCGGCAACGAGTTCTTCCTTCGAGGCGAAGGTCGATTGGCCGCGAATCCAGTGGTCGAGGTGCACGGTGACCTCGAGGTCGTACAGATCTTCATCGAAATCGAGCAAGTGAGCCTCCAGCAGCCGCGTTCCCACACGGCCGTAGAAGGTCGATCGGCGACCGATAGAGACCGCGGCGGCGATGGACCTGCCGTCGGGGAGCACGCAGCGACCTGCCCACACACCGTCGACGAGGCGCACTTCGGAAGAAGCGCCACTGCCTTCTGTGTCGAGTTCGAGATTTGCGGTCGGGAACCCGAGTTCACGACCGCGCTGGTCACCATGTCGCACAAGCCCTGTGACGATATGGCTGGTGCTCGCTGAGGTGCCGACCTTCTCGATCACGGCCGAGCCCGAATCGGATTCGGACAGCACCGAGGCCTCGATACCCATGATTTCCAGGGTCCGGCGCAGATCGGCCGGCGGGTCCAGTAGCCGCGGCGACGAGATCCCGAGTTCACGGATCACCTGCGCGACGTCTGCATTCCGGTCCACGCGTCTACGGTCCTGCTGCTGCGCGGTAAGGGTGTACGAATCGAGGCCGTTCGTGTTGCGCTCAATCAGTACGACACCGTCGCCATGGGTGGCTATGTGCGCGAACACCGCCTGAAGGTCAGGGTCCGCGTCGTCGGCATGCGGCGCGAAGTCCGATTCCCGGTGAACGTGAATCCAGGGAGCGTCCGCGGTGTGGGGACGTCCGATTCGGTAGGCGATGTAATCGGTGCCGGTCGCGTCGCTTCGAAATCCGGAAGTGAGCAGGTCGCCGTAGGGGCTCTTCCGGGTGACGGTGAAGGTGCATCGGACATGCAGTTCGACTGCACGGCGGTAGATGACGACGTCGTCCGCAGATACCCAGGTCAATCGGTGTGCCCGGGCGAATGCGCGGGATTCGTCGTCGTTTGCGATGCGGGTGGGATCTTTCTCCGAGACAAGCGCAGCGAAGGCGCCGACCGGGTGCAGACCGGCTGCGCGAGCGAGGTCCGTTACGACTTCCGCGGGACCGCGAGTCTCGAGTACTCCGTTCTCGCGCGCTCGGGCCGGCACGACATGGCCGGGACGGGTGAAGTCGCCAGCCGCGCTGTCGGGACTGGCGAGCGTTGCGAGGGTGCGAGCCCGGTCGGCAGCAGAAATCCCGGTACCCACCCCGACGATCGCATCCACCGAGACCGTGTACCAGTCGTTAGCTCGCTCGGGGATCGTTCCTACCATCGGTGGCAACCCGAGACGATCGCAGACACGGCGGGGCACCGCCGCGCAAACGAAACCCGAGCTGTGTCGGACCATCGATGCGAGCGCGGCTGGGGATGCCTTCTCAGCCGCCAGGAGAAGGTAGCCGTCCGGATCCCCGTCGGCACTGCCCGTGAGCACAACGGCGCGGCCAGCGGCGAGGTCGGACAGCGCTTGCTGGACTCGGGTCATCGAATTACTCATGCGTGCATCTCCAATCTGGGGGGCGGCGGCCGGCGTTCCCGCCTCGCTCGCTTGTCGCGGACGGCGCACCGCGTTCCTCTGTGACGAGGATCGCAGCTGTACCCACGTTTGTCAACGTCAACGTAGATGTGGGAAGGTAGTGGTCGTCTTCGTTGGTCGCGAGTCCGCCTTTGACCAGCGGTCCGGGTACGAATCACGACCGCGACGATCGGGGCCGTTGATCGGACCGAACCGGGTCGTCGATCGACGTCGTCGGATTCGGGGTCGAGGCAGGCGAGGTGAACATTCCTGCGGAGGCGAGGGGCCGCACGATGACAAGGACCTCACGGCGATTGATGAATCGATACCCTCGGTCGCCGTGAGATCCTGCCCTCGCCAGTGGCGTTGTGCCGCTGTCCGAGTGGCCCGCTTAGCCGGTGGACCACCGCAGCGGAACCGAGGTCATGGAGCTCACGATCCCTGACTGGAAGCCCACCCTCGACGGGTCGGACACCTCGAAGTCGGGAATCTGTGTCAACCACTCTTCCAAGGTCGTCTGGATTTCCGCGCGCGCTAAATGCGCTCCTGCACAGTGGTGCACGCCGTGACCGAACGTGATGTGATCAATTTCTTCACGCCGGAAGTCGACATCCATCGGGCACTTGTTCTTGCGGTCGTCGAGGCCGTAGAGCACGGTCGGCAGCGCCACCATGTCGCCCGATTTCAGGTCCACGCCGTCGACGGTGATGTCCTTCTTGATCAGCCGGGCATCGGATACCAACCCGAAGCGCCGCAGCAACTCCTCGGTGGCGGTCGGAATCAGCTGCGGATCGGCGACAAGGGCGCGCCGCTCCTCGGGATGCGTGGCGAGAAAGTGCATCGTGAAGCTCAGAAAGTTCACCACGGTGTCCAGCCCGGCCAGCAGCAGAAGGCCGCAGATCTTCAGGGCCTCGTCCTTGGTAATCGGTCGACCGTTGACCTGACTTTGCACCACGGTACTGATCGCATCGTCCCCCGGCTTCTCCATGCGAGCGTCGATGAAGGGAGACAAGTACTCGAAGAAGAGATCGATTGCCTCACCCATACTCATCGAGCCGTCGGGCCTAGTCATCTGGTCCCCGATGTACTTCAACTTCGGGGCATCACTCAGCGGAAGGTCGACGATCATGAGGAAGATCCTGATCGGGAAGACCTCCGCGTACTCCTTGGTGAAGTCGCAACTGCCTGCGGCGCGGATCTCCCGAATCAGTTCCCGCGCGGTTTTCCTAATATCGTCGCCGATGCGATCGATGGTATGGGGTCCGACGCTCGCGTTGAGAATGCGCCGGTACGGTCGCTGCTCGGGCGGGTCCATCGAGGTGGGGATGAAACTGTACTCTTCGCCCGCCTCGCGGGGCAGGAAGGGACATTCGCTCGAAAAGTGCTCGAAGTCTGTGAACATCTGCTGGATCAGTGAGCCCCGCGTCGCGATCCAGTGCCCGCCGTTGTGGGGGGTCCACACAAGATCGCGCATGCCGGGATCTTGCAGGTGCTTCCACGCCTCCTGGGCGCCCTGGTCGATGTGGGGCGGGTTGTACATGTCGAAATCAACGACCCGCTCCGGTGGAACATTCGTCGGCAAGTCGCTTGCGGGTGTCGTACTGATTGTTTCGGGTGCTGGCCCCATTGTTCGCTCACTTCCGCGATAGCTTATCGGTGATGTTGAACTGCTTCGGTCTCTGGTGCGGTCTACCTC
>NZ_JBFUHV010000089.1:0-35126 GCF_056402215.1 Rhodococcus sp. P4_B6
ATACGAGGCCCGGTTGTGACGGAGCCCACAGTCCCACCGGTAATACTTCGCGGGTCGGACGTTCCGGTGCGCGTATCGGATAGCCGCGGGGGCGGGTCTCCGCTTAGGTTCGAGTCGGCCATGACCTGGGTCACACTTTATAGCCCACTGTGCGGGACGTTGTCATCCCGCCTCTGGCAGTACCACGACGAAATTGAGGATTTCATGCGTTTAGCCAATATCGACGATCGTGCCGCTCTGGTGGCAGGCGAGGTCGGAGCCGAGCGGGCGGTGGATCTGGCCACCGCGTCGCGGGGCCGATTCGGTCCCGCACTGGCCGACGTCTACCCGGTGTGGGACGAGGTCATCGCGTGGGTGGAGGGCGAGGACCTTCCCGCCCTCGCCCGGGACGCGGTCGCGATCGACCGGAGCCGGCTCGGGGCCCCGTCCCCGGCCCCGCGGCAGGTGTTCGCTATCGGCCTGAATTACCACGATCACGCGGCCGAATCCGGATTCGACTCACCCACTGCGCTGCCGCCGGTGTTCACCAAGTATGTCTCCAGCTTCTCCGGACCGGACAGCGCGGTGAGCATCCCGGTCGGCGGTAATGTCGATTGGGAGGTGGAGTTGGTCGTCGTCGTCGGCCGCGAGACGAGCCGCGTCGCCGTCGCCGACGCCTGGTCGCACGTGGCGGGTCTGACGGTGGGGCAGGATATCTCCGAACGCATCTCGCAGCTGCGTGGCCCGGCAGCCCAGTTCGGCCTGGGCAAGTCCTTTGCCGGTTTCTCCCCGCAGGGGCCGTGGCTGGTCACACCCGACGAGTTCGCAAACCCCGACGACCTGGAGTTGGGCTGCGCCATCGACGGCGAGGAGGTCCAGAAGAGTCGCACCAGCGACCTGATCTTCCCGGTGTCGTCGGTGATCGCCGCCCTGTCGGAAACTGTGACCCTTTACCCGGGAGACGTTATCTTCACCGGCACTCCCGCCGGAGTGGGTATCGGGCAGAAGCCGCCGCGGTTCCTGCAGCCGGGTGAGCAGCTGACCAGCTGGATCGACGGAATCGGCGAGCTGCACCAGCGGTTCGTCGCCGATCGAAGTTAACTGGCAGCCAATAGGTTCGCCCCGGACGCTTGGTCCAGGGCGAACCTATGTTCGGTCATCGAGCCCAGGAACTGCCGGGTGTCTACCGGCAGAGGACCCTCTGCGGCAGCATCATTGGCGAAGCCGGTGAGACCGTATCGTCGTCGGGCACTGCGGAACGTCCGCCTCCAGACTGTGGTGGTGCGCGAGGTTCCAAGCGATGCTCACCACGGTCGGGCGATTTCACTCCTCCGTTGCGGACGGTGTCTGCAGCGGTCCGTATTCCGCTGCATCTTCGTCGTCGTCGAAGAGGGGGCGGATGTCTTTGGCGGCCATGATCTGGTCGTTGCTCGCGCCGGCGGCGATCATCGGCCACACGAGGGCATCGTCGCTGACGACGAAGTCGATCACCACCGGCCGGTCGTTAATCGCTCGCGCTTGTGCGATGACGGATTCGACATCGTCCTCCCGCTCACAGCGCAGGGCGACGCAGCCGAGTGCGTCGGCCAGTTTGACGAAGTCGGGTATCCGACGCGAGTGGGTGGCGAGGTCGATGCTGGAGTAGCGTCCGTCGTAGTGGATGGCCTGGAGTTGCTTGACCATGCCGAGGTTGCCGTTGTTGATGACGGCCACCTTGATCGGAACACCTTCGATCGCGGCTGTGGCGAGTTCCTGGTTGGTCATCTGGAAGCAGCCGTCGCCGTCGATCGCCCACACTTCGCGTTCGGGCGCAGCAATTTTCGCGCCGAGCGCGGCCGGGACCGCATATCCCATCGTGCCGAGGCCGCCGGAGTTCAGCCATGTCCGAGGTTTCTCGAACCCGATGAAGTGGGCCGCCCACATCTGGTGCTGGCCGACACCGGAAACGTAGATCGCGTCGGGGCCGGCCGCCTTCCCGACCGCCTCGATGACCAGTTGCGGTGAGAGCGTCCCGTCGGCCGGCCGGTCGTAGCTCACCGGGTAGGTGTGTCGCACCTCGTCCAGCGAGGCCCGCCACCCTTCGCGATCCTGGGCGGCGTCGGTTTCGAGGCGGAGGGCGTCAATGAGTGCGCGGACGATCTTCTTGCAGTCACCGACGATGGGGACATCCACCCTTCGGTTCTTGCCGATCTCGGCGGGGTCGATGTCGGCGTGGATCACCTTCGCGTAGGAGGCGAAGGATGCGGCGTGACCGGTGACGCGGTCGTCGAACCGTGCGCCGAGGGTGATCAGCAGGTCACTGCGCTGCATAGCGGCCACGGCGGCCACGGTGCCGTGCATGCCCGGCATGCCGTAGTGCAACCGATGGCTGTCGGGGAACGCGCCGAGCGCCATCAGTGTGGTGACGACGGGAATGCCGGTCAGTTCCGCGAGTTCACGCAATTCGGTTGCGGCACCGGCCTTGATCACGCCGCCGCCGACGTAGAGCACCGGGGCGGCGGCGGAGTTGATCAACGCGGCTGCCGCGCGGATCTGCTTGGAGTGCGGTGTGGTGGTCGGGCGGTAGCCGGGCAGACACCGCTCCGGCGGCCACGAGAACGTGGTCGTCGCTTGCAGGACGTCCTTCGGTATGTCGACGAGCACCGCGCCGGGCCGACCGCTCGACGCGATGTGGAAGGCCTCGGCGATGGTTCGGGGAATGTCCGCGGGGTCGGTGACCAGGAAGTTGTGTTTGGTGATCGGCATGGTGATGCCGCAGATGTCGGCTTCCTGGAAGGCGTCGGTGCCGATGAGCCCGCGGCCGACCTGTCCGGTGATCGCGACGACGGGGACGGAGTCCATCTGCGCGTCGGCGAGTGGGGTCACGAGGTTGGTTGCGCCGGGGCCTGAGGTGGCCATGCAGACCCCGACCTTGCCGGTGGCCTGGGCGTAGCCGGTGGCGGCGTGCCCGGCGCCTTGCTCGTGGCGGACCAGCACATGCCGCACCCGGGTCGATTCCAGCAGTGGGTCGTAGACGGGCAGGATCGCTCCGCCCGGAATCCCGAACACGCAGTCGACGTCGAGTTCTTCGAGGGACCGCACGACGGCCTGCGCTCCGGTGACGCGTTCGGGTAGGTGTCGGATCTCGGCGTGGGTTTGCTGTTCCTCACGGAGTCGGGTGGGTGCACTCACGGGGATGTCCTCTGAATCTGGTTCGGCTGTCGAATCGGCACAGCCGGGCGAAGGAGCAGATTTCTGGCTTCGCGGCCTGCCGGACATCCTCGGGATCGGAGGATGGTGCGCAAGAAGGGTGCAGTGCTCGCGGATGGGTGAGCACGAGTGCCGAGTGAAACACGAACTTCGTTCGACGGCAATCGGCTCCAACGAGTTTCAGCAATCTGCGCGAAACCTCCGCGTCGAGGCGCGTGACCGTGGGCAGAATGCCCAACGCGAGTTGAGATCAGGACGGATTGGCGAGTGAGGTCAGCAGCTGCGTCACGCGGTAGTCGACTAGCTTGCGCATTACGAGAGAAGTGGTGGTCTGCTCGACGCCGTCGATGTCGAGTATGCGGCCGGCGATGCGGTAGAGGTCGTCGGCGTCGCGGGCGACGACATGTACGAGAAGGTCTGTGGCGCCACTGAGCCCGTGCACCTCGACCACTTCGGGAACGTCGTCGAGGGCGTCGGCGATTCGGGTCAGTTTGCGCTGGGTGACGCTGGTCAGAATGAACGCGGTCAGCGGGTATCCCAGCGCACCGGGGTCGATGCGGCGCTCGAATGACTGCAGCACACCCTGCTTCTCGAGTTTGCCGAGGCGCGCCTGGACCGTGTTGCGGGACAAGCCGGTCTTGTCGGCAAGGGCGATCACCGTGGCCCGGGGTTCCTCTGTCAGGGCAGCGAGGATCTTCGCGTCGATCGAATCGACGGTGGTCGTGGTGGGCATTCTGCCAACCTCCAGCAGGGTCCATGAGTGGATGGTTCGCAGAATGCTGAAATTCTGCGGTCGGTATTGCGGAAGTGTATGCCGGTGGTCGACTGTAGCGGGAGATCTGCACATGAGATCGCAACACACGGACGGTGCCATGCCGCCCGCAGGTCGGTTCGGTGCCCACAGGTCCGACTACCCGTCACCACCTCTCCGCCTCGCTCATGACCTGGGCGCCGCGGAAGTACCGGCCTCTTGTGGTTCTCGACGTAACACCGAGGCAACGATCGCAACGGTGGACACAGTTCGTCTAGTGGACGGCTCATCGCGCAAACCGGCTAGTTGCGACCGTGGACCGGCCCTAGCGTAAGACTCGAGCGTGACCTAGGTAACAACCCGTCGTAGACCGCACCACGGTGAGGCCTTCTACCGACCAAGAGATATCGAAAACACACCCGCAGCCCCGCTGCGCTACAGCCAGGAAGTGACCCATGACCGCGACGACCTCGTCCGCCGACACGCACGCCCCGATCGCCGGTGACAACTTGGAAACGCTGCGTGACATCGAGCAGCGCGTGTTGTGGCTCTCGACCGCAATGATCCACCACGCCAACCGGGTTCGCCCGAACCCGACGGGCCTGAAGGTGGGTGGGCATCAGGCGTCGTGCGCGTCGATCGCGACCATCATGACCTCGCTGTGGTTCGAGCAGCTCCGGCCGGGGGATCGGGTGTCGGTCAAACCCCACGCCTCCCCGGTGCTGCACGGCATCAACTACCTGCTCGGCGAGCTGGACGAGAAGTATCTGACGACGCTGCGGGAGTTCGGTGGCCTCCAGTCGTACCCCAGCCGGTCGAAAGATCCTGATCCGGTGGACTATTCGACCGGTTCGGTCGGCATCGGCGCGACCGCCCCGATCTGGGGTGCCATCGCCCGCCGCTACGTCGACACCACCATCGGCGGCGCCGGGACGGGCCGGCAGTACTCCCTCGTCGGCGACGCCGAACTGGACGAGGGTGCGGTCTGGGAGGCGATCCTCGACACCTCCGTCGCCGAACTCGGTGAGATCGTGTGGATCGTCGACCTGAACCGGCAGTCTCTGGACCGGGTGGTGCCGAACATCGCCGCGGGCCGGCTCGAATCGATGTTCGCCGCCGCCGGGTGGCAGGTGCTCACCGTGAAGTTCGGAACCCTGCTGGAGTCGCTGTTCACCCGGCCGGGTGGCCCGGCGCTGCGTTCCCGGATCCTGGACATGCCCAACCCCGAATACCAGCGGCTGCTGCGCTGTGACGCCGAGGAGTTGCGGCTGAGGCTTCCTGGTGCTGATGGGGACGCGAAGGCTATCACCGAGTTGATCAGTGAACTCGACGACGACACCCTCCTCGCGGCTATCCGGAACCTCGGCGGCCACGACCTCGACGCCCTCCGCGCGGCGTACGGGCAGATCGACGACACCCGCCCCACGGTGATCATCGCCTACACCATCAAGGGCCGCGGCCTGCCCACGCAGGGGCATCCGCAGAATCACTCCTCGCTGCTGACCGTCGAACAGTACGAACAGCTCGCCGCCGAACTCGGGATGGACCCGAACGATCCGTGGGCCCGGTTCGACACGGACAGCACCGCGGGCCGCGTCTGCGCCGCCTCCGCCGAATGGCTCACCCGCGAGCCCGTCGAACCGGCAACCCCGCCTTCGGTGCCGGCGGACATCGGCCGCACCCCGTCCGGGACGTCCACCACCCAGGCCGCCCTGGGTCGCGCGCTGCTGGACCTGTCCCGGGAGGCCCCGGAGGCGGCGAAGCGGGTGGTCACGGTCAGCCCCGATGTCTCCTCCACCACCAATCTGGCGGGGTGGCTGAACAAGGTGGGGGTGTGGTCGCCGAACGAGCGGCGCAACTGGTTCGACGACGACGCCGAGACGATCATGCACTGGCGGGAGAAGCCCACCGGGCAGCACATGGAACTCGGCATCGCGGAAACCAACCTGGTCGGGTTGATGGGGGAGCTCGGTGCCACCTGGAGTCGGTGGGGGCAGCCGCTGTTCCCGATCGGGGTGATGTACGACCCGTTCGTCGAACGCGCCCTCGAACCCTGGTCGTACGGGATCTATGCGGGTGGGCAGTCGATCCTGGTCGGCACCCCGTCCGGGGTCACCCTCGCGGCGGAAGGTGGGGCACACCAGTCGATCAAGACCCCGTCGATCGGCCTCGAGCAACCCGGGTGTGTGAGTTACGAGCCGGCGTTCGCGATCGATGTCGAATGGACGTTGCTCGACAGCATCTCCCGGTTGGGCCGCCCGGACGGTTCCTCGTCGTATCTGCGCCTGTCGACCCGACCGGTCGATCAGACCCTCGCCGCCGTGCCGTCGGATCCCGCCGCTCGGGAACGCCGACGCCGTCAGGTGGTCGCCGGCGCGTACACGCTGCGGCACACCGACAATCCGGCCGTGACGCTGGTCGGGATGGGTGCGATGATCACCGAAACCCTCACAGCCGCAGACCGGTTGGCCGAGCAGGGCATCGCCGCGGATGTCGTGTGTGTCACCAGTCCCGGGCTGCTGTTCGAGGCGGTGCAGGCCCGTCGAGGGCTCGCCGACGGGCCGTCGTGGATCCTCGACCAGGTGTTCCCGGTCGATCGGGCGGCGCCGATGGTGACCGTCCTCGACGGGCACCCGCACACCCTGGCGTTCCTGGCCGGCATCAACCACGTTCCCGGTGCCGCGCTTGGTGTCAGCCGGTTCGGGCAGGTCGGATCCCTCGACGACGTCTACCGCTACCACGGCATCGACACCGACAGCATCCTCCGTGCCGCCCTCAACCTCGTCGACTGACCCCGAAAGACGTGACATGACCACAACCCACAACGGCACCGCGATGGTATTGCCGTCACTCGGCGAGAATGTCACCGAGGCGACCATCACCCGCTGGCTCAAATCCCCCGGTGACCGCATCGAGCACGATGAACCGTTGCTCGAGGTGGCCACCGACAAGGTCGACACCGAAATTCCGTCCCCCGCAGCCGGCATTCTTCTCGAGATCGTCGCGCAGGAAGACGCGCTGGTCGAGGTTGGTGCGGTGGTCGCGGTGCTCGGCGCGGAGGAAGGCGCCGCCGCGGCCACACCGGCTCCGGCTCCGGCCCCCGTGGCCACGCCGACCCCGGCACCGGCAACGGACCCCATCCCGCAACCCGCCCCGACGCCGGCACCGGCACCGGCATCGACCGTTGCGCCGGCAGTCGGTGGCGATCGGGTGGAGAAGCTTCCCCGGATTCGCCGCACCATCGCCAGGCGGATGGTCGAATCCCTGCAGACATCAGCGCAATTGACCACCGTGGTCGAGGTCGACGTCACCGGAATCGCCCGGCTGCGCGGCCGGGAGAAGGCGGAATTCCACCGCCGGACCGGGGTGAAATTGTCGTTCCTGCCGTTCTTCGTCGCCGCCGCCGTCGAGGCGCTCGACGAGCACCCGGTGATCAACTCCTCGCTCGATGCCGACTGCACCGAGGTGACCTACCACTCGGCGGTGCACCTCGGGATGGCCGTCGACAGCGACAAGGGTTTGATGGTGCCCGTCATCGGCGATGCAGGTGCGCTACGCATCCCGGAACTCGCCCGGCGGATTGCCGATTCCGCGGACAGCGTGCGGTCGGGAACGATCCGCCCCGACGACCTGTCCGGCGGCACGTTCACCATCACCAACACCGGCAGCCGCGGGGCCTTGTTCGACACTCCGATCATCAACCAACCCCAGTCCGCCATCCTCGGCATCGGGACCGTCGTCGAACGCCTCGTCCCCACCCGCGGCGAGGGCGGAGCACTGCAGATCGAAGTCCGGTCGATGGCGTACCTGTCGCTGTCCTACGACCACCGCATCGTCGACGGCGCCGACGCCGCCCGCTACCTGAGCGCCGTCCGGCAGCGTCTGGAAGCCGGGTTCGACCCCTCGGAACTGCAGTGAGCACGCTGAGTTCGCGGACCAGCGCGGCGCTGGACGGGCGACCGGTCTGGTCTGACGCCGTTCGCATGGTTGACTTCGCAGCGCAGTGGATGTCGTTCGACGGGGGTGATGAGTACATCCTCCCCGAGTTCGGAATCGACCCCACGACCTACTACCGGCGGGTTCTCACGATCTTGCAGACTCCGCCCAGCCCGCCGCTCGACCCCGTGGATCGGCAGCGCATCGTCGAGCTCTGCCAGCAGAAACTCACGCTAGCCAAATCCCGACCTTTGTGGTGAACAACTCTCATCCTGTGCCCGTGTTACGCGCGCACAGGTTGAGAGATCGGCGTGTGCCGGCTCCAACCGGTGGGGGGCTCGGCCGGTCACGAATGCGTATTACACCCGAACGGGTTATGTGGTGTGGGCCCTGGTCGGAACGAAGGCGGTGCGGATTTCGCCGACGCCTCGATCCGACTGATCAGCGTCTCGAGGAGCCCATCGCCAGCCTCGACCGTGCGGACGACCAGCGATGGGGCGCCCGTGCATGCAGCCTCTTCGAGACCTCGGCCGTCTCGAGCTTGTCTGCATCAACAGAAAGTCGTCGCGAGCATGACAAGAAGATTCTTCCTGTGGACACGTTCCACTCCGGGATGCGACTACGAGGTGCTCACGCGACCAATGTCGACGAAGCGGTGCGTTTCGTGATCGGAGAATCGCCGCGTCCTCGAAATCATGATATCGATCGACGGAAAGAACACTGGCACCCACCGATCGACGACGCCGAACCTGCGTAACCGATGACAATATAACGATATTCGATCATCCGCATGATCAAAAACCAACCTCCTGCATCGAGTTCGCCCGCACAATCCCAACCAACGATGGCGGCCGCTCGGTCTGAGTATCTACGTGAGTCGGGTGTGCTCGCCACGGGATCGGCCGTCAGGATGCAGGAGCCATCCATTTCTCTTGCGGGTGCGAAGTGTCACCGAGCTGTCGGCGATCTCGCCGGGATGGAGTATCTGCTCCAGGCGTGCCTGAGTGGCCATCAGATCAGCCATATCGCTGACCCACGCCTGGACGGCGAAGTTCGACGGACCGGTGAGCGACATGCACATTCGGACGCTGCCGTCATTGCGTAAGTGAGCGATCGTCTCCTGCAGCTGTACACCGGGAAGGCGGCACCACCACGTCACTGTGATAGGCCACCGAGTGTGCAATTGCGCAACTTCACAGCGGATAGCCAGGTGTCGTGACGCCAGCACGGTGGTGAGCTGGCGACGAATTGTCGACGGCGGACGGCTCAGCCGTTCCGCCAATTCCGCAGCAGTGAAACGGCCATCGTAGGCGAGTTGCTCCTCCAGAGTGGCGATCCGGGATGAGATCGCCGATCGAACATTCGCGGGTTCCCCAACCGCCTTCGACTCGCGCAGCAAGGTCGTCACCGCGTCGCATTGGCTGGGATCCAGTGCGTCCAGACGCCACTGGCTTCCCTCCATATGCACGCGGACGGCCAGGTGTGTCCGCGAGGATGTCACACCGGGAATTCGATTCAACTCGTCGACGAGGAACGCGGCGAGGGTATCGAATGACGTGGCGCTCACGGTCAATAGCAGGTCCCGGCCGCGCGCGGCATGCTCGATCGCCACCACGTGTTCCATTCGCTCCAAGCGGGCAACGACATCGTCGAACAGATCTCTTGCGCAGTCCACTTCGACGAGCGCCACCGACGTGTAACCGCTGTACAGGCCGCGCACCGGGACTGTGGTGACCCACGCCAATCCGGCGTCGCGGAGCCGGCTCCAGCGGTTCGCCAGGGTAATCGGGGAGGCGGCCAGGATCGGAGCGAGTGCGCTCCAACTCGCACGAGGCCAAATCTGGAGGGCATGGATGAGCGCCAGGTCCTCCTCCGAGAGGGCACTTTGCACGATCTCGCCATCCTTCCGCTGTCGAATGAGCATATCTATCGATTCTCGGGCTCAGTGCGGCCTCGCGATGCAGTATGACGCAATCGCCATTCGCACCGTCGCGAACCCACACTGCCTGACTCCGAACTTCCGAACCTTGGAGGCGTCCCCATGGACCCACATGACGAGACCGTGATTCTGGAACCCGGCCGCTCACCGAGCGCCGAGACGAACGATCATGCCGCACCCGCCGAAGCGCAACGCCGGCCTAGATCCGCCAGGACACTGGTGAGCCTGGGAGCAGGCGTTGCAATCGAATGGTACGACTGGAGCGTCTACGCSACGTTCTCGGTGTTCTTTGCTGCCCAGTTCTTCTCGGGGACTGGCAGCGCGGCTCTGCTGAAGACTCTCGCCGTTTTCGCCGCGGGCTTCATCGCCCGACCGATCGGGGGTTTCGTGTTGGGCTGGCTGTCGGATCGGCGGGGCCGGAAGTTCGCGATGATGTGGTCGATCAGCCTCGCCGCGGCCGGCAGCCTGCTCATCGGCCTCACACCCACGGCGGCGTCGATCGGCGTCCTGGCACCGATCGTCCTGGTCTCCGCCCGGCTGCTCCAAGGTCTGGGAACCGGCGGCGAAGTGCCGACGGCGCAAACCTATCTCGCCGAGGCCGCACCACCGCGAACACGGGGCCTGTGGTCGAGCTCGATGTACATCTCCATTTCAGTTGCCGTGCTCTTCGGCACGCTACTCGGAGCATTACTGAGCGAACTGCTAACGAAGGACCAGATGTTCGCGTTCGGTTGGCGAATCCCGTTCCTGATCGGAGGTGCGCTCGGGCTCGTCATCTTGATTCTTCGTTCCGCCCTCCCCGAGACGGAAGCCTTCGAGAGCACCCAGTCGGACGACTCACACCAGGCGAGCGATTCGATCTGGAAAGAGATCCGTCGGCGCCCGAAGTTGCAGGTACGAGTCGTCTGCTTCTGCGTCGGGGGAACGGTCATCTACTACGTGTGGGCCGTGGCGACACCCGCGTTCGCCATCGCCGAACGGGGGATCAACCCGACATCGGCACTGTGGATGGCCTCGATTGCGATGGTGCTGTTCATGATCGCACTTCCGCTCTGGGGGGCACTGTCCGACAGAATCGGTCGACGTCCAGTCCTATTGACTTCCTTCCTATCACTCATCGCCTTGATGTTTCCGCTGAACTGGTTGATCCAAGGAAGTGCCTGGCAATTGCTTCTCGCGATGGGCATCGCACTGATCTTCATCGCAGGTTTGGCCTCGATCACGCCAGCCGTAATCGCGGAGATGTTCCCCACGAGAATTCGTACGACAGGCGCCGCCGTCCCGTACTCCATCGCCACCGCGATCTTTGGCGGAACTGCCCCGTACCTGCTCTCCCTGTTCGACCAACTGCACATGCCCGCAGCCTTCAACCTGTACGTGATGGGCCTGATGGCTGTCTCGGCCATCACGGTGTGGTTTATGCCCGAGACCCGCGCAATCTCACTCGACGACTAGGACACCTCATGCAGAAGACACTGACTACGARCGCGACCCACACAGAGCTCAAGGCAATGGCGATCGCCACAATCGACGAGCAGACCAACAGAATCGTTGAACTCAGCCGCGAGATCCAGCGAAACCCCGAGGTCGGGTTCCGTGAACATGGAACGGCACAGCGGCTCGTCGAACAACTGGAGCACATGGGGCTCGATTATCGCACCGGTCTGGCCCGCACTGGTGTGAAGGCGCGCATGCGTGGCCGATCGGATCGTTTCACTGTGGCGATCCTCGGCGAACTGGATTCCGTCATCACACCCGATCACCCGCTTGCCGACCCGGATACCGGTGCCGCACACGCGTGTGGCCATCACATCGAGATCGCAGCCATGATCGGCGCCGCAATCGGTCTCCAAGCGGTCATGGAACACCTCGACGGCGACGTCGTACTCTTCGGCGTGCCCGCTGAGGAACTCATCGACGTGGACTGGCGACTGTCACTACGCGACGCGGGAGAGCTCGAGTTCGTCTGCGGAAAACCTGAACTCATCCGCCTCGGCGAGTTCGACGACATCGACCTCGGAATGATCACGCATCCCGGCACCAGCGGCCAGGAATCGCTGTTCGAAATGGACCATAGCTGGCTCGGCGCTATCTTGAAAAAGGTCCGCTTCCATGGGCTCACCGCCCACGCCGGCGAGAACCCGCACGAGGGGATCAACGCCCTCAAGGCGCTCACCCTCGCCATGACAGCCATCGACAGCCAGCAGGAGACCTACCGGGACGAAGACTCGATACGGGTGAGTCAACTCGTCGTCAACTCCGGCGACATGGTCAGCACTATCCCCGGAACAACCGATCTGGAAGTCATGATCCGAGGACGCTCAGTAGAGGCGATGCAGGACGCATCGGCGAAAATCGATCGCAGCATGCACGCCGGCGCCATCGCCGTCGGCGCACGCGTCGAAATCGACACCGTAGTGGGCTGTTTCCCCTTCGCACAGGACGAGCCACTGGTAGAAGTCGTTGACGCCAATGCCCGCACCCTCTTCGGTGACAGCGAGATCGACAGTCATGCTGGTGCGCATGGTGCGTCGACGGATTCCGGTGACTTGCAGATGCTCATGCCGATGGTGCTTCCCATCGTGCGCAGCGGTTGCGACGGCCTAATCCACTCCAAGGACTATCAGATCGACGATCACGTCCTCACGGCGGTCAACAACGCGAAACTGCTCGCGAGTAGCGTCATCGACCTGCTCTGCGACGGGGCCGCGAACGCTGCCTCGGTCATCGATCGGAGTGGACCCAAGCTCACCCGCGACGAGTACTTGACCATTCGCCGGAGCATGGAAACCAAGAAGACCTTCGGGTGACGAGAGCAAGGACACCAGTGGACACCGTGACAATAACGACCGTGCCCGTGCCCGGCGCGGCAGCCGCACACGCTGTGCAGGCTGTCTTGGAAGCTTTGCCGGACGTCCGCGGATGGCAGGAGGACTTCTACCGCGACGTCCACGCACACCCTGAGCTGTCGCACCGCGAGTACAAGACCGCGAAGAAGGTGGCTGGGCGTCTGGACAGCTTCGGCTATCACGTCCACGAAGGCATAGGTGGCACCGGAGTAGTCGGCATTCTCCGCAACGGCGACGGCCCCGTTGTACTGCTCCGTGCCGAAATGGATGCACTGCCGGTCCTCGAAGCGACCGGACTGCCCTACTCGAGCACCGTCACCGACACCGATTCCCATGGAAACGAAGTTCCGGTAGCACACGTTTGTGGGCACGACATGCACACCACATGCCTTCTCGGCGCCGCCCAGTTGCTCGCGGACAGCCGCGAGCACTGGAACGGCACCCTGGTAGCACTCTTCCAGCCTGCGGAAGAGGTCGGTGACGGTGCCCGCCGCATGATCGACGACAACCTCGCCGCGATCATTCCTCGACCAGACGTCGCTCTGGCGCAACATAACTACCAGTTACCCGCCGGGCTGGTAGGCACCCGACCGGGGCCGGCTCTCGCGATAGCAGACAACATGCGGATCACCGTGCACGGGCGCGGCGGCCCGGGTTCGATGCCCCACACCACCATCGATCCGGTGGCTCTCGCTGCGATGATCGTTGTGCGACTCCACACCGTGGTGTCACGCGAAGTGCCACCCTCGGAAACGGCGGTGCTGACCGTAGGTAGCATCCGGGCCGGGAACAAGAGCAACGTCATCCCCGATCGCGCCGTCTTGGAACTCAACATTCGAAGCTACAGCGACCACACGCGAAAAACACTACTGGACGCCATCTACCGGATCGTCGCGGCAGAGTGCCAAGCATCAGCCTGCCCGCGAGACCCCGAGTTCATCCTGTTCGATCAGTTCCCCCTTACGGACAATGACGAGGCCACCACATCGCGGGTGGCGGACGCCTTCACCAGCTTCTTCGGTGACAGAGCGCAATCGATCAATCAGGTGCCCGCGAGCGAAGACTTCAGCGACATCCCCAACGCATTCGGTACTCCGTATACATATTGGGGCATCGGTTGCATCGACCCGGACACCTACCGCAAAGCTGCTGACGCCGGACGAATCGCGCAAGACATCCCGGCGCCGCACGCCCCCAACTTCGCGCCCGTGATCCAACCCACATGCGACACCGGCACCCAGGCATTGGTTGTGGCGGCGCTGGCGTGGCTCGGTGGTCGCGACCAACAGAATAGGGGCGTTGACTGATCACCGGCGCCACGCAGTTCGCCTAACGGACAGTTTATCTCGCAGACCGGCTAGTCGCCGCACGGCACCGGCTTCTACCGTTGGTCTTCAGCGTGGCCGAGGCTATCACCACACCAGGATGTGCATGTGAGGACCAAGAGTTGCCGAAACCCACACAGAATGAAAACGCACACCCTCAGCTTCATCCAGGAAGTGACCATGACCACGACGACCTCGTCCACCGATCCGCATGTCAATGCCAATGCCAATGCCAATGCCGATGCCAGGACGGACAGGTGTCGTGCCTCGATCGTGACGTTGATGCGGCGGTGGCGGCTAGAACGAAATTCATCGGCGCGCAACGCTCAACAGGTGATCGAGCCGGGCACTCGACTTGGTGAACCTGACGGAAAAGTGGCCCTCCCCACCATGGCGATGATGGAGGGGTATTCCTGCGTAATTTGACTTGATAACGGGATCGCAATCTCGAAGGTTGTACCGCGTTGCCGCAGCAACGGACTCGTCTTCCAGTGTGCGCATGAGCGCACCTGGTACACCCGGGTGCTGCCGACCCCATCGAGAGAGAAGAGATGAACGGACAGTCGAGCGTCGATGGATCCGCCGACGCCCAAGGCCCGCGGCGGACGGCCGGATGGACCCCCGCCCTCATTGCCGAGGGCGTCGGTCCCCGGCTGCGCTCCGTGCTTGCGGGGATCCCCACCTACGAGCCCGGCAGGCCCGCCCCGGTGGGCGAACGACCGGGCTGGAAGCTGTCCTCGAATGAGAATCCCTATCCGCCCCTGCCCGGTGTGTTGGATGCTGCAGTTGCCGCCGCAGGGCAGCTCAACCGGTACCCGGATCTGACCTGCGCCGCTCTGACTCGTGCTCTCGCCGAGCACTGGGACGTACCGATGGACCACATCGCCTTCGGAACTGGTTCGATCGGCCTGATCCAGCAACTGGTGCAGATCAGTGCCGAGTCGGGGGACGAGATCATCTACGCCTGGCGTTCGTTCGAGTCATACCCGATAGTCGCCGAGATCAGTGGCGCCCGCTCGATCCAGGTGCCACTCACCGAGGACGAGGCGCACGACCTCGACGCAATGGCCGACGCGGTCACCGACCGCACGCGGCTGATCTTTCTGTGCACCCCGAACAACCCGACCGGTCGAGTGCTGCACCGGACGGACGTGGTTCGATTTCTGGACCGGATACCGGAGCAGGTGCTGGTGGTGATCGACGAGGCGTACGTCGAGTTCGTCCGCGATCCCGACGCTGTGAACGCGCTGGACATGTATCGGACCCGGCCGAACGTGGTTGCCCTCCGCACCTTTTCCAAGGCATACGGTTTGGCCGGGTTGCGCATCGGCTATGCGGTCGCGCATGAGCCGGTGGCCGCGGCGCTTCGCAAGACCGCGGTGTCATTCGGGGTGTCCACGATCGCTCAAAGCGCCGCTCTCGCCTCACTGCAGCGCGAGGACGAACTTCTCGAGAGGGTGTCGCGGCTTGTCGCCGAGCGATCTCGGATGCGTGAGGCATTGCTGGCACAGGGCTGGAGCGTGCCGGACAGTCACGCGAACTATCTCTGGCTTCGCCTCGGCGAACGCAGCGATACGTTCGCCGCCGCGTGCGAGGCGGCTGGGGTAATGGTGCGGCCCTTCGCCGGTGAGGGTGTCCGGATCAGTATCGGCGAGCTCGGCGGGACCGACGCCCTGCTTCGGGTTGCACAGGACTTTGCGCCGCGCTGATCGCGTTCAGCGCATTGGGTAGCGCCCCATTTCTCTCCAACGCGGCGCGGACCAGGTGCGGTGACGTCGACGGGCCGTTCCCGAGCAGAGCCTCGGAGAGCGGCCCGTCGATCGTCGCGGCTAACCGAGTGGTTACGTCGTGATGGCCGGAGTCTCCGCAGCCCAGGCGAAGCTGGTGCGGTAGAGGTCCTCGACCTCGTCCGACCGGTCGTCAGCGTACAGGTCTCCAGTGATGTCGTAACCACTCTGGACGAGGTAGTAGCCGAGGAACCGATAGGGCGCGCGGACGGCCGCGAGCGCGGCCCGGTCGATCTGTGGAATTTCCCCGGGCACGGTCGGAACAAGGCTGTCGCGTTCGTAGATCGGATCCAGGGACACGATCTGCCAGGTTCCGGCCGTCTTTTCGAGTCGGTAGATCAGTCGGGTGAACGAGGTGAGGTCTGCCTCGACTCCTCCGATGACGTCCCGGAATTCGATCCCGGCCGAGATCTCGACAACTGCCCGATCCCCGTGCACGGCGACGACCGGCGGGGACAGCCGGTGCGTGGCCTTCTGGCCTCGGCTGCTCATCTTCTGCGATTCGGCGACGAATTGAGCGCCGGTGCCCCGGAACCAACTGAGCCGGATGTGCGCCTCGGGGTGTATGCACTCGCGCATTCGGTCCCACCACCCGCGATCACGCGCCTGCCGTTCCCGGAGGACGATCTGGGTGACCTGTGTGACGTCATCGCTGTTGTCGTTCATGGCTGGACTCCTTCGGCAAGATGAAGTGGTAGCAAGTGATTGCGCCCCGGTTGGGGTGGCGCGGGACGGTTAGCCCGCGAGGTTGCGTGCCAGTGCACGTAAATCAACGGTCTCGTCTGCCTGGTCGGGGGTGAGGGTGCCACCCGCGCCGAGAATCTTGCGTACGGTCAGGTGCGTCACAGGGTCATTGATCGATTCGACGGCGGCAAGCTCGTTGCCGTGAAAGCGGAAGATGGAGAACTTGGTATCGGTGCCCCGGATGACGGTGCGATCAGAGCGTGCAGCATGGCCCACGATTTGCAGTTTCATGCCGAACTGATCGCTCCAGAAGTAGGGCACCGCACTGTACGTCCCGGTGTGCCCGTTGATCCGTCGGGCCACGTAGCGTGCCTGATCGACCGCGTTCTGTATTGATTCGAGGCGGATTCGGTCACCGCAGGGCACAGGGAAGTTTGCGCAGTCCCCGACCGCGGAAATCCTCGGGTCGCTGGTGGTCAGGTATTCGTCGACGACGACGCCGTTGGCGACATCGAGGCCGGCCGCCGCCGCAGGCGCGACGTTCGGCACGACACCGATACCGAGGACGACGACATCGGCGGCGAGGCGCTGCCCGTTCGAGGTGGTGACGGCGTGAACGCGCCCTGCGCTGCCTTCCAGTGCGGACACCGCAGTGGAGCAGATCACCCGAACGCCCTGCGCAGTATGCAACTCGGCGAGATGGGCTGCGGCGGTGGCGGACAGGGCCCGACTCATCAAAGTGGGCATCGCCTCGAGCACGGTGGCATCGGCGCCGCGCTTGCGGGCGGCGGCCGCAACCTCGAGTCCGATGAATCCACCGCCGACCACTACCACCCGGCAGCCCTCGCGTAGGTGTTCGCGGAGCGATTCGGCGTCGGCGCGGGTGCGCAGCTCCACCACACCTCCGAGGTCCCGCCCCGGTATGTCGAAGGGCCGCGGGGATGCACCAAGCGCCAGGACGAGATGGTCGTAGGCGAGGGGACGGTCGTCAGCGAGGACGACTCGGTGGGTGGTCCGATCGATCTGCCTGACCGGGATACCGAGGTGGGTGGCGACCTTGTGCTCGGTGTAGAACGCCGGCGCGCGCAGGCTCAGACTGTCCGGATGCGCTGTGCCCGCGAGATAGTCCTTGGACAGTGGTGGGCGGTGATACGGCAGATGGGGTTCGTCACCGATCAGGGACACGGCCCCGTCGAATCCGGACTCCCGCAGGGCGGCCGCGAGGTGGTGCCCTGCCGTGCCGGCGCCCGCGATGACGATGCGCGGTGTGTTCACAGCTGGGTCCGCGGTGTCTCGACGATCAGGCCGTCCAGCTCTTCGGACACGGTGATCTGGCAGGACAGCCGACTGGTCGGCCGAGATGGCTCCGAGGTGGATTCGAGCATTTCCTCCTCCATCTCGCCACGCTCGCCGACTTTCTCCATCCAGTCTTCGTGGACGTAGACGTGGCAGGTGGCGCACATCATCGACCCACCACATTCGGCGACGATGCCGACCACGTCACCCAACATGGCGGTCTGCATCAGGGTGGTCCCGGGGGAGGCGTCGACGACATCGTCGATGCCGTCGTTGTGGATGAACGTTACTTTCGGCATGACTGTTCTACCTTCGGATGGATGATGCTGGACGTCGATGGCAAAATCCCGACGATCTCCGAAACATCTTCCGTATCCGATTGCGACTCGAGCCCGAACTCGCCGCGCTCTCCGCGACGCGGCGGTCCGACAGCGATCTTGATGAGCTCGGCGAGCTCGTTCGGGAGACCTTCTCCGCCAAGTCGGAAGACACCCATTGGGAATTGCATCGGCAATTCCACACCGCATTGATCAGTCCCGCAGCCAACGAATGGGACCTGCGAGTACTCGAGCCCTTGTGGGACGCTGCCGAACGCTACATCCGGATCGTATTCGAGCCGTTCGAGGCCGCCCACGTGACAGTGGAGCAACGAGAACGCATCCACAACACGCTGTTGATCGCCGCGCAGAGCAGAGACCCCGAACAGATCCGCGATCGGCTTCACGAGCATCTGGAGAAGAACCTCGCCACCACCTTGAAGCTGATGGAATCCATCGCGCCTCCCAGCACCTCGGCATGGTTCACCCAGCACGAACCGGCCTGAAGTCTTCGGGTGAGGAGCGAGTGCCAACTACTCAGAGTAGGTCCTGCGCGAGGGTTGCCGCGCGACGGCGTTCAGGCCTGGACTCCTTCGGGGCTCGTACTCATGATGGATACCTGTTGCGGTGCGGGAATTTTGATCGCTGCAACAAGTGCAGCGCCAATCAGGAGCGGGATCGCGAAGAGGGTGAACAGTGACGACGGTGTCCAGGATCGGTCGATCAGGACGCCGGCCAGGATCGGCGAGATGATGGCCCCGAGTCGGCCGACTGCCGACGCCCAGCCGACGGCGGTGGCGCGGACGGACGCCGGGTAGCAGTCCGGCGCGAGTGCGTAAAGACCGGTGGCGCTGGCATTGACGAAGACACCGACCGCGACGGCCGCGAGGAGCGCGGTGGTGAGGCTGCCCAACGCCGTGCTCATCGCGAGGAAGGACACGCTCGCGCCGACGAGTGCCGCGATGGTCAAAGTTCGGCTGGTCACCACGATCGCAAGGACGCTGAATGTCAAAGTAGCCGCCGCCCCGCCGAAATTGAGCAGCATTCCGCCGCTGATGCCCTGCTGGGCGGACAGGCCGCTCTGCTGCAGGAGCTTGGGAGTCCAGCTCGCGGCGAAATAGAACGCCGCCATCATGATGAAGAAGGCAGACCCGAGGAGCAGCGATCGGATTCCGTTGCGCCCGCTGAAGATCGCCGCCTTCATGCCCTGTTCGGCCTGCGGTTCCGGTTCCGGCAGTGCCTCGATCGGGGCAAGTCCCATTTTCGGCAAGGTGGTATTGATCGCCTCGAGCGCGCCCGCGGGACGGCGCACCAGCAGATAGTCGATCGACTCGGGCATCCGTGCGTAGACGAGAACGAGCAGCAGAAGGGTCAAGACGGCGCCGGCGACGAAGCTGGCGCGCCAGCTGAAGGTGGAGGTGAGCAGCGCGGCCACCAAGCCCCCGATCACTCCGCCCAGCGGCAACCCGGTGGTGTACAGGGCGATCATGGTTCCCCGGCGGCGGCGGGGAGAGAACTCGGCGGTCAGGACCGGCAGGCTCGCCACCAGGCCGCCGATGCCGAGCCCGGTCAGCAGCCGGCACACTCCGAGTTGCGCGAAGCTCGTTGTGATCGACGCCAATGCCATGGTTACGGTCACCAGGAGTAGACATGCCAGGGTCAGCGGTCTCCGRCCGGTGCGGTCGGCCAGTGGTGCGATGAACGCCGATCCCAACGCCATACCGACCAGGGCACTGCTGAGCAGCAATCCGGTCTGGGAGCCGTTGAGCGCGTACTCCTGTGCGACACCGGAGGCAGCGAACGCCATCAACAGAAGGTCATAGCCTTCCGACAGGACGATCACGAGGCAGATCCCCACGACCATGACCTGGTATTTGCTCATGGGAGCTTGATCTATGGATTCTCGGATGGACATGGATGCGGCCCTTCTGATTGACGAATCGATTTCGTGGTAACGGCAGCGCCGAGTGCTGATGGCGCCGCGGGCTGTGAGCGCGTCGGGATTTCGAAGGTTGACCCCACGGAATAACCAGCTCATGTGGGGCGTGTGCGTCCGCGGGACGCCGGCGAATGTTTGTCGATGTGTATCTCATCGAAGGCGCCGCCCGGGTCCCGGTAGCACAACGAGGTGGTGCCCCGTGCGCGATGCCACTTCCCCCGAAGCGGTAGGTGCAGCTCGTAGAGGCCACCGATGTGGACGAAGGTGTAGCGAAGTTGCATACGACTCGCAGGTTTATAGCAGTTGCACTGCAACGTTATTCGCGGGCTGTCTCATGACTGGTTCCCCGATTGTCGGCGCCGCGAGATCCGTCCCATGTCATCCTCCTCGTTCGTGTTTCATATAACACTCGATGGCCTGGAGTTACTTGACTCACTAGTTGAATGGGACTCACGCTAGAGATGACAGAACTCGACGAATAGCCGCATTGCGCCCTCGATCGTCCACTTCGCGAATTCTTGACAAGCACATCGCACGGATGGCGGAGCCGACGAAAAAGGTCTCGCTGCGCGGCGACCGCGGGCTGCGCCGGGGGAGCGATCAGATGCGCATGTCTCACACATCGAACCACCCCGCGATCTGCGCACGAGAGGGGAATCCGAGTTTGGGGAGAATGTGCTCGACGTGCCCTTGGGCCGTTCGCGGAGAGATCACCAACCGGGACGCGATCGCACTATTGGTCAGTCCTTGGGCAACCAACTCGGCAACCTGCCGCTCACGTTTGGTCAACGTCACCGTCGGAGCCATCACGGCCGGCTGAGATTCCGGTTTCGACTCGCCGAGCGCGTACGCGACCGCCTCGTCCAAGCCCAGATTCCGGCCCCGTCGATACGCTGCCTCGTATAAACGCTTATCGAGGGCCCTACACGCAGCCTGAATACATTCGGTGTGGTATCTGATCAAGCTCGGGAACCACACCGAGAAGGTGCCCACCGACGACGCCAACTCTTCGGCGGCGCCCATCAGGACCACGGCACGCGAGGCGTTCTGTCCGTCGGCGACCATCCAGGCAAGGGCCTCGAGGCACGTGCGGTTGTCCGAGGATTATTCACTTGTCTGCTCAGCCGCAGAGCCTGTTCGATCAGCTCGCTCGCCCGCGCCGGCTTGCCCTGCCGCCAGGTCACAATGGCCATGGCTCTCAGCGTGTACGACCGATACACCGATTCGCCACACGCTGTCGTGACCGCGAGCAACTGCTGATATTGCGCGATAGTCCGTTCGGTCTCACCCAACTGCTCGTACGCCACACCGAGAAAATGCAAAACGCTGATCGGCGGGGCATCCCGTCGGCGCTCGAACAGCCCGAGGGCACATTCGAGGCGTGCGCGCGCGTGCGAAATCACCACCAAACAAAGCCAATAGGCCCTCGGCGTGGGCCGCGATTGCCTGGGCATCCGGATCGGTCATTCGCTCCGCAAGTACTCCGACCTGCTCCACCAGAGCCGTCGCGGTCTCGAGGTCGCCCTGTAATTCGGCGAGGATGCTGTCGGCGTCGCGGTCCTCGCCCCGGCGATCCAGCAGATCCTTTGTCCCAGTCAACCGGCTGGATCGAAATGACCGAAAGAAGAGGAGCGACGCACGACTTCGGTCGGGGGCCCGTCGACCAGCCGTAGTTTGAATATGGAAGTCCGCCGCCGTCCATCGGATCGAACCCTGGAAGTTCACGCGGGTGGTCGCGGTGATCGAGCACTGTGCGGCGAGGGAGTTCGTACGGGACGTGTTCGACTACCATCGCGGCGCGCACCGGGTCGTCACCGCTGATGCGTTCCTCGCCGCGTACCTGCTGACACYGATGCTGGGGTTGCCGATGCACCTGACGAAGGTCGCCGAGGTCGTGCGGGATGGTCGTACTCGCAGCGCCGGGAGGTGGGACTGCCCGCGCACGTCGAGATCAGCTATGGGCGGACGGACGGACGGACGGAGCCGACGACGGGAATCGAACCCGCGTATTCAGCTTGGGAAGCTGATGTTCTGCCATTGAACGACATCGGCGCGCACGATATTGGGCGCCCGTAAGCACACAGTTGGACACCCAACTGTGAGCACACTTGCGGGGGATATGTACATCCGCTCACTTTCGATTGCGGAAGTCCCTGGTCCGGGCGTCATTCCTACTCGAACATGCTTTCGGGAAGCCAGTCTGCGTCGAACAGCCGCGCGAGCTTCCCGAACGCCTCGAGATCACCGTCGACACTGGCTGATGTCACCATGAGCCGATTGATCATGATCCGAGCCGCCTGCTCCTCCACCGTTTCGGTGGCGAACAGGAGTGACCATGAGCAGACCTGCCCGTCGCGATGCGCACGGCCCATGGTTTGGCGTGCGGCAATTCCGGAGTAGCGAGGCTGGTGGAAGAACCCGATGCGGCGTGCCGATGAGGCTCGGGAACCGTCGACCATCAATTCGGACGCCTGCAGGTTGATCGCAGATGCGGTGTTAAACACTACGACCGGGTTGTGGCCGCGCTGAAATCTGATGCGTTCCGTCTCGAGATCGCCGCCGCCGAAGATGCGTGAGACGCCGATGCCGTGCTCCTCCACGAGGTTGGCTACCGGGTCGGCGGCCGTGGTGACCAATTCGACGGCGACGAGTACCTGGTAGCCGCGTTCGACGTGTGCGGCTACCAACTCGGCGGTCTGCGGGGCTCTCAGCATGCCTGCCTTCTGCCGGAACCGCATCAGAGCGGCACGGCCGCGGGCGGTGTCGTTCCCCTGGCGGGCGATCCTCATCGCGCTCCGGAACTCACTCCAGTCCTGGTGGTACGCAGCCCATTGGGTGGCGGTGAAGTCGAGTGGCAGGCCGTCGATGGGTGGCGGCCCCCAGGGCGCGTCGCGATGCACCATGACGGGCGGGTCGCAGTCGGTCATCCATTTCCGGACGCGGGTGAGGGCGTGATGCTGCAGCCGCTGAGAACCTTTTGCTTGGTCGTTCCAGTCCCATTTGCCCTTGTCCCACCCGGGAGCCAGGGGAAGTCCATGCTCGACCAGCTTCTTGCCAAGATCGGCCCACTCGCCCGGCGGGTCATCGTGCAGTTGCGCGAAAAGCGAAGACAAGTAGGTGTATTCGCCTGGGTGATGACCCGGCGTCGCCGTCACGGTGATCACGAACGGCGCCTTCTCCGGCGTCGCGGAGAGGCGGTTGACGCGCCGCTGGTACTGGGTGCGCTGGGCGGTGAGGTTCCTGAATTGCTGTGCCTCGTCGTTGATGATGACGGAGAAGGAGTACTTCGGTTGGCCGTTGCGTCCGAGCAACTTCTTGAGCTGGTCCGGGGAGATGATCAGCCACCGATAGCCTCCGTCGCCGAACGCAGCGAGGGCGTCGCGCCACGCGGCGATGGTGATCTGGGCTGGCCGGTCCACGGCGATGAGTACGGTGTCGCCGCCCCCCAATTTCAGCGCAGCCTTCGCGCCGATGATCGCGCTGCCGGTCTTGCCTACACCGGGCTCGTCGGCCAACAGAAATCCGCGCTTGCCGTGGCGAAAGGCCATCGCGATCGCCTTCGCGGCGTCCACCTGTTCTGGCCGCGGTATCTTGTGGAAACCAGTAGCGCCCGGTTGCCGCACGCCGTTGATGTCCTCTTCGACCCAGCGAGCGTACGAGTACGGTTTCGACGCGTAGACGGCGAGTTCGTCGGGCAATTGAGCGCCGATGTAGGCATACGCTTTGAGCGCCTTGTAGTACTTGGCACCGGGTGCGGGCGCCCGGTATGGGACGTCGAGGATCCAGATGCGCTCCCCGTTCCCCGGGGTGGGTATCAGCGGGGCGGCGCTGGCTCGTCTGGGCTTGGAGCGTCGCTGGGTGGTCTTCCGTGCGGACATGAGTGCAGGCTATTCCCAGGGCGAGTCGCCAGGGTCGACTGCGGTGGATGTGGCGGCCCGTCGCGGCGGCTGGCGCCGAGGAATCGCGGGCGCGGGGGCCGATGCAACGGCAGGTCGATCATCTACGTCGATAGTCTCCACAACCACAGGTTCGGCCGACGGTTACAACGCTGTCGACACTATATTGGTTGGCGGCGCAGCCACGAAGTCTGGCGGCCCCGGGGCGTGAGTCGCGGCCGGTGAGTGCGTAGACCCGGGCGATGTCCCGGAATTCGGGCAGGTTCGCGGGTTCCTTCAGTGGTCCGGAGGGGTCGAGGACGACTCCGTAGGCGCCGGCGCGGACCGCCTGGTAGACGATCATCCCGGCGAGGAACGTCTTACCGGACCCGGGCACCGCGACGATGAGGGTCAGACCGGACTTGTGCTTGATCTCGTGCGCGGCGAACAGGTCCCAAATCACCGGGCGCGGCGCGATCGACGAGGTCTCCCCGAGCACCACTCCGCGGCGGTCACCGATTCGGTCACCGGCGGTGGCCATGCCCGCGGCAACTGCTTCGACATCCATGTGCCGCTTGCTGGCGAGCGGCTGGCCGGGGATGAATTCGCGCAGTAGCAGGAACTGTCCGTGCTCGTGCTCGAGGGCGATGTGCGGCTTGTACATCTTCCGCAGACCGGCGACCTTCTTGCGGGCCTCGTCCGGGGTCGTGCCGACGACGGCGACCCGGTACCAGCCGGAGGTGCGGGTGGAGAGCCCGGAGTGGTCTTCCTCGACGTCGGAGATGACGTCCTGGACGCGGGCGTGCTGCTCGGCCAGTTCCTTCGGCGGTACCTGATCGTGTTCGACGGTGTAGTGGTCGAACTGGTGCTCGATCCTTCCCGTCAGCGAGCGCATGGTGCGGATGGTTTTCGCCTTGTCGTGCAGTTCGATCCGATCCGACCATTCCAGCGGCTCCCCGGAGGGGTCGCCGATGACCTGCCAGGGCAGCATCCGCTCCGGAATCGGCAGCGGGGCCATGCGCCCGACCGTCAGGATGATGACGGCACCGGTGTAACGCCGGCCGTCGACCACGCCGGAGACGGTGGTGTAGCCATCCCCGGGTGTCAGGGACAGGTCGGTGAGGTCTTCGAGGGCGGCGACATCACCCTCTTCCCAGTCGCCGCCGCCGGCCACTGCACCCCCCGCCGCGAGCGGCAGACCGATGGTCGCCGACCGCCGGAGCAGGTAGTCGATCGCCGCCGCGTTTTCGCGATCGGCAGGCGACTTCCCGCGGCGCTGGGAGGTCTTGCGCTGCCGCTCCCGCGTGCGGGTGTCTTCCGCGAGGGTGGTGGGGTCCGAGGCGCGGGCGTCGACCTCGGGCGCCTCGGTGACCGGGTGCGGGGGGAGTTCCACTTCCGACCATGCGCGCGGACCCGGCTGCGGGGCCGGGCGCTGCCGCCCCGCTGCCCATGACGGCGGCAGCGCTCCCGGTGGGATCACCGGCACCGGATCTTCGAGCTGAGGGTCGAACAGTGATGCGATGTCGTTGTCGTTGTCGTCCGTGGTCATCGGTGTGCGTCCTCACCGTCGATGCGGACCGTGTCGGGTCGGGTGCCAGCGGTCAGCCGGTCGGGGAGAGTGACGAACACCGTCTCTCCTGCCTTCGGAGGCCGTGGGGCGTTGAGATCGTTGAAGGCCGCCCGAAGCACCGATCGCAGGGGTCGGTCCGGGGTGACGTACTTGGCGATGTGGTGGGTGACGAACACGGTCACCAGGAGCATCAGCATCAGCGGCCGGAACCCGAGCGGCAGGTGCAGGATGGCACGGGCGATCAGGAACACCGCGATGAAGACCAGGACGCCGACCGCCAATGCGGTGTAGCGGATCCGCACCGGGAACGTGTATCCGGTCGGTCCGAGATAGTGCCGGTCCACCCGGTAGAGCAGGTCGTCGTTGTTGATCACCTAACGCTCCCCCTTTCGTCGTGCAGGAACGATCACGGGGTCAGACGTTGATGCCGAAGAGGCCGAGGGCCCAGTTTCCGAGGCCGTTGGCTGCGGATGCGGAGGTGGCGATACCGAGGTATGCAAGACCCACCAACGTCAACCCGCCGACGGTGACCACTTTCGACAGGTTCCCGCGCAGGCCACCGGTCAGGAGGACGCAGGCAATGACGATCAGGATGGTGAAGACGATGTTGTCCTCGATCCACGTCCTGAGACCTCCGGTGCTGACTTCCGTTTGCTGGGCAACGGTGGTGACATCGGGTGCGGGGTAAGTCGCGTTCGCGAGGTCGACGGCGGTGGAAGCGAGTGCGGACATTGTGCCTCTCCAACAGGTGCGTAGCTGACATGGGTGAACGTGGTTGTGCGGGACCGTAGAAGAGGCGCACCGTGAGAATCAACGTGACCTGTGGATAACTTTTCACTCAGACGCGTGTCGGGCAGGTGCCGGGTGATTCGGTGGCCGGGCACGATGAGAGCAGGGCGGTGACCGGAAAGAGGTTGGGCCGCTGCGTGTGTGCCGCCCGGTGCTGCTCGCCGCTCGGAATCGCGCACGTGGCGTCCGCGCATCATGTGCTACGAAACCGGCACAAAAAGCAACGGATCACCCTGCAATCGGGCTGGGAGTCGGCTGGGCCCGGACGAGTGCCGGGCAGTCCGTGTTCGGGCACGGCACCACGACCGATCGACCATCACACCCTTCACCGTGTCGCACAGCAGACGCAGTTGAGCATCGCGAACCGGGCGCGAGAGAGGAGTCAGGATTCGCCCGAAACGGCGGAGCATTCACACCGTGCCACCGCCCGCGTGCGCGGGGCAATGGTGGAGAGGGCGGATTTCGGCGATGCGTCGGCGCGCCTCGAAGGGCGGGTGAAAACGCCGTCCCCTTCGGGGTCACTCCCCGGACCTTCGGGCCTAGGGGAGTGTACCTGGGAAAAATGCTCCGCGCCAACCAATGTCACAGCATGCTGTTCACGCGCTATGGCGAGCGCTCGCCGGACCGCTCCGCGGATCGCCGCAGTGACACGCCCGAGGGCGATCGCCGACCGCTCCCGAGGAGCGGGTGAAACCGCGTGTGATGTCCGCCGGATCACCCGGTGTCGGGATCGCTCTGTCGCGCACGTGCACGCGCGCCTCGGCACGTCCCTCAAGCGCCCGCGAAGCCATTGTGAGGTTGGTCGACTACCGACTCGCGCAGCCGTCTGAACGCGACTCTCACAATCGCATGTGGACTAGGGGTAGCCGAGGCTGACGAAGGGCACTGTGCGCCCGCCTCCCTGCGTGTCAGGCTGAGTTGAGTCCAACGGTTCACAGCAACCCCGCCTGCAGGGCGAGATACGGATCAACCCGACAATGACAATTTCCAGCCTGGCCGTAGCCGGGGACAATGGTCACATGGAGTCTTCCCACCCACGTTCCGACGGACCACGCCGACGCTCATTCGCCCCGGCGGACAAGCTCGCGCACCTGGCCGCCTACGAGCAGGCCTGCCAGACGAACGAAGGCGGCGCCTACCTGCGCCGAGAGGGCCTCTACTCCTCTCTCATCACTGAGTGGCGCAAGCAACGCGACGCCGGCGTCCTCGACGGCAAACCCGCCGTCGCGAAGGTCGGCAAACTCACCGCCGAGCAGGCCGAGATCGCTCGCCTCAAGCGGGAACTCGACCGCACGAACAAGCGACTGGCCACCACCGAAGCCGCCCTGGACATCATGGGAAAAGCGCATGCTCTCTTGGAATCGCTCTCCGAGAGAGCGGATTTGGACGACAAGCCAACCAAGCGCTGACCGCAGCATGGACCGAACTGACCGACGTCGGGATGTCGACGAGAACAGCAAGCGCAGTGACCGGTGTAGTCCGGTCGACCGCGGTCCGGCGTCGCGCCGCAGCCGCCGCACCGACACCTTCCGTTCCAGCCCGACCTACGCATCCGCCGGCGAACAAGCTCACCCCGATCGAACGCCGCCGCATCCTCGACACACTCAACAGTGACCGGTTCGTCGATCAGGCGCCGCTCGAGGTGTACGCGCAACTCCTCGACGAGGGTGTCTACCTGTGTTCGGTGTCGACGATGTACCGCGTCCTGCGGGAGAACGCGCAGGTCAGCGAACGCCGCAGGCTCGCCCGGCACCCGGCGAGAACCTGCCCGGAGCTGGTCGCGACCGCCCCGCGGCAGGTGTACTCGTGGGACATCACCAAGCTCGCCGGGCCGGACAAGGGCCGCTACTACGACGCCTACGTGATGATCGACATCTACTCGCGGTACATCGTCGGTGTGCACGTCCACGCACACGAATCGGGTGTGCTGGCACGGGAGTTGATGGAGCAGATCTTCGCGGTGCACGGCATTCCGCAGGTCGTGCACGCCGACCGTGGCACGTCGATGACCAGCAAGTCTGTCGCGTCACTGCTGTCGGATCTCGACGTTACCCGCTCGCATTCGCGGCCGCGGGTCTCGAACGACAACCCGTATTCGGAGGCGGTGTTCAAGACCCTCAAGTATGGACCGGAGTTCCCCGAACGGTTCGGATCGCTGGGTGAGGCAAGGGAATTCATGATGCAGTTCACCGAGTGGTACAACCACGAGCATCGCCACACCGGCATCGGGCTACACACTGCCGCCGACGTCCACTTCGGTTTGGCGTCGGCGAAGGCCGCCGAACGTCGGCAGGTACTCGAGGCGGCACGGGCCAGGCATCCGTACCGCTTCGGCACTACGACAGCGCCGAAGATCCTCGACCTGCCCGACACCGTCTGGATCAACCGCCCCGCCGACGATTCTGCGGAGGCCGAAACGTCAGCCGCTTAACACCCGGTGGACTCAACTCCCTTGACAAGTTCCGGCGGCCGGGCTGGGAGGGATGGTCCGGTTTGGGGTTTCGGCTACGTACGTACGCGCGGGTCATGGTGCACCTCTGTGATGTGTGATGGGAAGACTGTGGGCCCGTCAGTCGGTCGTGAGTTTCTTCGGTGGCACCGACCGCCGCTCATTAATGTCGATTATCACTTTAATAACGTCGATTCTCGACGTCAACGGTTTCGCGAGATCTCCGTCACATATTCGACCCGCTGTGGCCTGACGGACCTCTCAAGTGAAGATTTGCCGAGCGCCCTGATACAGGTTGGGCCGCCGAGCTTTTCGCCCGGCGGCCCACTGGGACAGTTCGGTGTCGGAAGTTAGGCAGTCGCGCTTACAGCGCTGGACAAGGTGATGCTCTTGGTCTGGGTAAGCGCGAATAGCCCCTCGGGACCGCCTTCGCGACCAAACCCCGACTGCTTGACTCCCCCAAAGGGTGCCGCCAGGCAAGGGAATGTGCCGTTGATGATGAAGACGCCGGATCGAACTCGACGTGCCACATCCAGGCCGGCCCGCTCGTCGGTGGTGAACACCGATCCAGAGAGCCCGTACCGCGATGCGTTCGCGATTGCGACTGCTTCATCGAGGGTGTCGAACGGAATGACACAGAAGACCGGACCGAAGATCTCGTTCTGTGCGACCTCCATGTCGTTCGTAACGTTGGTCAGCAGGGTGGGTTCGAGGAAGTAGCCTTCCAAGCCACTCGGCCTGCCGCCTCCGGCGGCAATGGTCGCGCCTCCTGCGACGGCCCGTTCGATGTAGCCTTCTGCGCGGTCCAGAAAGCGCGGTGCCGCGAGTGGGCCCCAGGTGGTTTCGGGGTCTGCCGGGTCGCCCATCTTCAGCGCCTTCAAGCCGGCGACAAGTCCGTCCACGACTGCGTCGTGGATCTCTCGGGCGACGAGAAGCCGCGTCATAGCGACGCAGATCTGGCCACTATAGAGCGCCATCGCATCGACGAGAGCAGGCACAGTCATGTCGAGGTCGGCGTCCGCGGCTACGATCGACGCGGACTTTCCGCCCAACTCCAGCACGACGTTGGCGACGCGATCCGCACACGAGTGCATGACGGAAACACCTACCTCGGTTCCACCGGTGAAATGAACGGCCGCGATCCCTGGATG
The DNA here is from genome assembly GCF_056402215.1 of Rhodococcus sp. P4_B6. Taxonomy (NCBI): domain Bacteria; kingdom Bacillati; phylum Actinomycetota; class Actinomycetes; order Mycobacteriales; family Nocardiaceae; genus Rhodococcus; species Rhodococcus sp. P4_B6. Next base: position 29,826 of record NZ_JBFUHV010000089.1, read on the forward strand.
CTCAACGAGGTACTGACTGACATCGGCATCACCGGCAAGGATGCTCAAGACACCAGACGGAAATCCGGCGTCCGCGGCCGCATCGGCGAAGATGTATCCGAGCATCCGCGCTTCGGGCGGAAGCTTGATGATCATCGTGTTCCCGGCGAGCAAGCCGGGGATGATCGCCAGCGCAAACTGCATGTGAGGACCGTTGAAAGCTACGATCCCCACGGTGGGTCCGATCGGATCGTGTCGAACCTCGATACGTCCCATCGAGGTCTCACGCGTCTCGATCCACGATGCGGTCTGAGACTCGTCGAGCGCCCGATTCCATAGCTCCGAGGCAGCTTTGGTGAGTTCGTCGCCGTTGCGGAACGGCATACCAGCCTCAAGTGCCCAGACACGAACGATCTCATCGAGCCTTTTGTCCAGCGCGCCACAGAACCTCGCGACGATCTCGCGTCTTGCGTCATGGGTCAACCCAGCCCAGCTGTCGAATGCGCCCTGCGCCTCGTCGACCGCGATTTTTGCGTCATCAATAGTCGGGCGAGGCAGCTGGCGAATCACCCGACCGTCGTATGGTGCGACGACATCGGCGAGTTCACTGCTCCGGGGGGCCACCCAACGACTACCGACAAACAGCTCGTTCGCATGTGGGACGTTCATCTAGATCTCCTCTGTTTGGTGGTCCGCACCGGTGGTGAGATTTTCAGCAGACCTGGCGCAGCACGGCGCGGCTCGAGTGGTGGCGCCCGCAGGCAGCCCAACGACATATATGTCGAAAGTAAACGTAATCATGTCGGTACGCTTCGTCAATAGGCTGGATGGGAACACATGTCGGCGTATATGCTGACTACATGACGCTAAATGGGGGTGGTGGATCACCACCGGAACCGTCGGCGATGCGCCCGAAACGACGCCTCACCGGCAGCGGCAACGGGACACCACCTGCGAAACGGTCCGGCGGCCGGATGGCCAGAACCGGCGAGGTGCTCAACCTCATCCGACTTGGGAAGGTCGAGACCGTCACCGAGCTGGCAAAGACGATGGGTCTAGCCCGGTCGACGGTCAACGAACGACTCGACATCCTGCAGCAAATCGGCCTGCTGACCACCGATGGAGAGACCTCACCGGGTCGAGGTCGACCCGCAAGCCTACTGGCGTTCAACGCAGCCGCAGGCGTCACTCTGGTAGCCCAAGTGGGCATGAGTGGAACGATGCTCGCAATCACCGACCTGGACGCAGAGATCCTCTGGCGCACCCAGGTCCAGTTCGACGTTGCCCGCGGACCGGACGCGTTGATCGAGCTGATCTGCACTGTCTTCAAGGACGCCTTGGCGGGGCTCGACATTTCCGCAGGCCATGTCTACGGCGTCGGACTGGGACTCCCGGGCGACGTCGAAATCGCCACCGCCCCTGCATCAAACCGATCGGGCGGGAGTCGCGAGTGGGTAAACTTCCACTTCGCCGAACGTCTTTCGCAGTCCTTCCACGCACCGTCCTTCGTGGACAGAGACGTCAACCTGATGGCGATCGGAGAGCACCGAACGGGGTGGCGCGACGCTAACGTGCTGGTGTCATTGAAAGTCGGAACTGTTGTCGCATGCGGTCTCGTAATCAATCACAACGTCGTGCGCGGGGCCACCGGAATGGTTGGCGAGATCGGCCACACCAAGATGGCTGGCGTGGACCTGCCCTGCCCGTGTGGGAGCCGGGGATGCCTCAACACCATTGCCGGTGGACCAGCCCTAGCTGCTGCCCTCGTGGAGCAGGGTTACGAGGCGCACACCGCCCGCGACGTGGCTGACCTGGCGAACGCCGGGATCGTACCTGCAGGCCAAGCCGTGCGCGAGGCCGGCCGTCACGTCGGCGAGGTCATGGCATCGGTGATCAATCTCCTCAACCCCGACGTCGTGACAGTGTGGGGATACCTCGTCGACACCGGCGACCAGTTCCTCGTCGGAATGCAGGAGTCGATCTACAAGTCAGCGCTTCCCTCATCAGCTCGCGCCTCGGTCATTACTCGTGCGCGTCTCGGCGACGACGCGGGATTGCGAGGGGCCGCATTGGCCGTCATCGAGGACGCCCTGGCGCCCGAAGCAATCGACGAGTTGGTGGCAACGGCCGACGCCGGGTGATGTTTCTCGACCGGCGTACGGACGACGGCACCGACATCCTCGGCGTCGAAGCGTGTGTGCACTCCAGGGCAAGCACGCGGCGACTGCTTCCTACGGATTTCCGTCGATTGCCACCGGGGACCAACCACCAGACAGTCCGCGACACCACTCCCCCTTTGTAATCTGACGTCGACTGCAATGAACCCGGTGGGCGCTGTGCTCTTTCCCGTCCGTTCACCCACTACGCATCCATGGACGCGTGTCCGCCCGATCATCGTGCACCAGTTCACCGACAAGCCCATCTCGATGGGATGGCGGTCGCGGGTAGGCGGCCGAAAGCCGTTGAGCGACGATCTGATCGCATTTCCTCGAAGTGATGATCTGCCAGAGCCTCTCGAAGAATGTCGCCCTAGTTATTCCGTAGGTAACGAACAACTCCCACTCCGGCGGGCCGCCGAAAGGTGCCCATATCCCAGCGAACGACAGAAACGCTTCGGTCTCGTCCCGGGGGTGACGAGTTGTTCCGATTTGCCTTCGTTCGCGATGCCGTTGTCGATAGTTGCGCACGTCAGCTTCTATCGCCGCGCGGCCAGGCTCGCGCCGTCCAGGACCGGGACCGGCAAAGCCCGGGTTCCGTCCCGTCGTCCACACATTCTCTCGCTCAGGATATTCAGGCATAACGGCATTCGATCTCTCTGATGATCCGGTGGGGTGCGCCCGGTCCGGGCACTGACCGGATGGGCCTCACGGGCCGCTGCCGTCCTTCCACGCCCGCTCATACGGCGGGGAGCGGTGCCTCGCACTGTGCTCTCGCCGAGCAAACCGCCGTGCACGTAAAGAATCGTGCGCACCACACCGCAATACAGTTGATACACCCAGCAGCAGGGGTGTCAGCGGCCCGCGAAACCAGCGTCGACCGGCAAGCTGACCCCGGTGACGTAGCGGCCCTCATCAGATGCCAGCCACACGATGGCATTGCTGATGTCCTCGGGCTCGACCATATCCACCGGAAGCGCGTTAGCCATGTTGGCGTCCCACTCGGGGTGCGCCTCGAGGAACGTGCGAACGTGATCGTTGTTGATCAGCTTCGTGTTGACTCCGGTCGGATGGATGGTGTTGACCCGAATCATATGCGGAGCCAGCTCATTGGCTAGCGTGCGCATCAGACCGACGACTCCGTGCTTGGCGGAAACGTAGTGTGCGAGGTTGACCATGCCCTTGGTACCTGCGGAAGAGCTGGTGATGGCGATAGATCCTCCGCGGCCCGCCGTGATCATCGCGGGGATTGCTGCCTTGACGGTCTTCCACACCCCCGTCAAATTGACGCCGATCATCTCGTCCCACTCCTGCTCGGTGATCGACCACGTGTTGGGGACGAAGCAGGTGAAAGCGGCATTGGCACAGACGATGTCGAGTCCACCGAACTCGGAGACACCGGCGTCGACGAACTGCGCAATGGTGTCCGCGTCACGCACATCTATCTCTGCGGTCAGGATGCGTCGTCCAAGCGCTTCCACCAGCCGTTGCGTTTCCTTCAAGTCCTCAGAACTGGCAAGCGGGTACTGCACCGTATCAAGTTGCCGACATATGTCGAATGCGATGATATCTGCACCTTCCTCGGCCATACGGACCGCGTGAGACCTACCTTGACCTCGCGCTGCACCCGAAATGAGTGCTACTTTTCCCTCGAGTCGTCCTGCCATGACGATTCCTCTCTGCTTGTGCGGTTGTCTCAGCACGTGTTGCTGATTGTCAGTGCGGGAGGGCTGGCGGGCGCCACCGAAAGGTCACAAGCTGTCCCCGCTCAGCGTTCGTGGCGCCCGTCTACCCAACCGCCGGGCGTCAATTCGTGGTGTCGCGCATCGTCGCGAGGTCCCGGCGGTGCGATTCCCTCGCCAGACCGACTCCGATAACGGTGATCACTGCAGCGGTGGCGACGTAGATGGCCACGGGGATCGACGAATCGAAGGCGCCAAGCAACGCAATGGCGATCAACGGCGCGATAGCGCCACCGATCACCGTCGTGACCTGAGCACTGATCGACATGCCCGTATAGCGGACCGTGGTGGGGAACTGCTCGGCGAAGAACGCTGCCTGCGGCCCGTACAGGGCAGAGTGGAAGATCAGCCCACCCACCATGGCCACAAAAACCAGTGCCGAGTTCCCGGTGTCGAGGAGCCAAAAGAAGACCCAGATCCAGCCCGCGGTGCCAATCGCTCCGCCGAGCAGCACGGGCCGGCGACCAAGTTTGTCCGACAGCGCACCAAAGAAGGGCGTCGCGACGAGCTGGACTACGTTGGCGAGGACGAGAGCATTCAACACAACGCCCTTGTCTACTCCACTCCTCTCGACTGCGTAGACGAGGATGAACGCAGTCAGAACGTAGTACACGATGTTCTCCGTGAGGCGCGCACTCGCACACGCGGCGAGCTCACGGCGGTGCTCGCGCAGAACCGTCCTGGCGGGCGCTTCCGCTGCCACAGCGCTTTCGGCCCGTTCGTGGGCCTCCACGAACAACGGGGCATCCTCTACCTTCGACCGGATCCAATAGCCCACAACCAGCAACACCGCCGACAACAGGAAGGGAATCCGCCACCCCCAGTCGAGGAAGGCGTCGTCATCGAGTGTGGCCGCAAGCACGGCGAGAACTCCGGTTGCGATCAGGTTACCCAGCGGAATTCCTGCCTCGGGCAGGCTGGTCCACGCTCCGCGGCGCCGTGCGGGAACTCGCTCGGCGACGAGGAGCATGGCCCCGCCCCACTCTCCGCCCAGGGCAAATCCCTGGATGAGCCGAAGCGCGCTGAGCGCGACGGCAGCCCACACCCCGATCATCGCGTAGGTCGGTAAGAGTCCGATCGCGAAGGTAGCGCCGCCCATCAGGACCAGGCTGATAATCAGCAGCGGCTTGCGTCCGATGCGGTCTCCGAAGTGGCCGAACATGATTCCACCGACGGGGCGAGCGAAGAAGCCCAGCGCGTAGCTGAGGAATGCAAGCAACGTGCCCACGATCGGGTCTTCGGTCGGGAAGAACAGTTTGTTGAATACGAGTGCAGCGGCTGAGCCGTACAGCAGAAAGTCATACGCTTCCAACGCCATGCCGGTCGTGCTGGATGCGACGACGCGGGCGAGCCCTCGACGCGATGTCGGAGATACCTGGTTCACGGTCGTACTGTTGCTGGACATGGGTGTTTCCCTTAAGTTC
>NZ_JBFUHV010000090.1:0-34357 GCF_056402215.1 Rhodococcus sp. P4_B6
CGACTACGGCGGTGCCGAAGGATCTGCGGAACAACGAGCCCATGACATACCCCACATTTCAGCGACGGGTCGACGGCATCACTATGCCAGAGCGTCGATAAAGATCCGCCCCTTTCCCGGTACCGAACAGGTCTCTGACCGATACTTCGATTTACAGATACTTTTCCGTGACACACCCGCGCGTCACACGACGAGCGTCGGCGTCACGGACATCGAGGCGTCGGCGGACACGACCAGCGTGGCAAGGACATTCACGGCGGCGGTCAGTTCGGACACCGGCCGTGTGAACGGCATCCGCTGATGGTCGTCGAACAGATGGCCGGTGCCGAACCGCGGCCCCGGCGCCAGCAGCAGCCCCCGCGACCGCGCGGCCGCGACGAGGTCCGTCGAACTCGTATCGGCAGGCAGCCTGCACCACAGGGACAGTCCCCCGGCGGGCAGCACGTAACTCCACCCGGGCAACCGCTCGTCGACCGCCGCCGCGAGCGCGTCCCGCTGCACCCGGAGGTCGCGGCGGCGCTGCGCGACCAGTCGATCGTGCCAGGCGAACAGGCGCACGGCCGCAAGCTGATCCAGCACGGAGACCGACAGCTGCCTGCGGGCCATGATCTTGGCCAGCTGCGCGGTGCGGGCAGCCTCCGCACGCACCCAGCCGATGCGGATACCTCCCCACACGGTCTTGCTGAGGCTGCCGATCGCCACCGTCGCCGATTCCGGGACCGGGACACCGAACGGCTCCAGGTCGTCCGGACCGTCCAGCACGATGTCCGCCGCCACTTCGTCCACGACAGTCACCACTCCGTGGCGGGCGAGGGTCGCGGCCAGCCGCCGTCTGCCCTCCGGAGTTGCCCTGGCTCCCGAGGGATTGGAGAAGTCCGGCATCACGTACGCCACCGTGGGGGCACTCTGCCGGGCGGCCCGGTCCGCGTCGGCGACGAACGCGTCCGGGTCGGTCGCGTCGATCGGCACCGGAACGGGTCTGCCGCCGGCCGCCTGCACGGATTCGACCGCGCCGGGGTAGGTCGGGTGCTCGATCAGGACACGGTCGCCCGCCTCGACCAGTGCCTCGAACACCACCTCGGTGGCGTCACCCGCGCCCCCGGTGACGAGGATCTGGTCCGCGATGGTCGGGCGACCGCGGCGCGTGTAGCGGTCTGCTATCGCCGCCCGGAGTGTGGTCAGTCCGCCGGGGTGGTAGCCGTGCTGGGGCATGAAGCGGGGCAACTCGTCGACGGCGTCGAGGTACGCCTCCTTGAGTTCAGGAGCGGCCGCCGGTGCGGCGTTGACGAGGTCGATCACGCCGTCGACCGGCGCCCCGACCATGGTTCCCCAGGCGGGCGGACCCGACGGCATCGCCACGAATGTCCCCGATCCGTGCCGCGCCGACGCCCAACCGGCCTCTCGCAGTTCGCGATAGGCGGCGCTGACGGTCACCCGGCTGAGCCGGAGTTCCTCCGCGAGGGCCCGTTCGGCGGGCAGCCGGACTCCGACGGCCATGGACCCGTCGGCGACCCTCTCGCGCAGGGCGTCGGCGAGCCCGCGGTACAGGGGCTGCCCGCCGGCGGGCGCCGCACCGAGCAGCACCGCCAACTCGGCCGCGGAGACGGTTCGGACCGGTTCGCTACTCATACAGGCCACTTTTCCACAGAGGACTGGAAATCGCGGTCCACTTCCGGCCGACAATCGATTCATGTTGGTAATTGGAATCCTCTCGGCCCTCAGTCTGGCGTCGGTGGCCTGGCTCTGCGTCAGCACGGCGCAGGGCGGACGGTCCGGGCCGGCAGGCCCTCCGCGCAGCCACCTGCACAGCGACTGAGGGAGTGCGGCAGCATGAGGGAATGAACACTGCCGCGCCCGTTCACGCGATAGTCCTCGCCGGTGGACGAGCCACTCGGATGGGCGGCGTCGACAAACCGGCCGTCGTGGTCGGCGGACGCCGGATGCTCGACACCGCCCTCGACGCCGTCGACGACTGTGAGCGCATCGTCGTCGTGGGACCTCGCCGCGCCGACCTCGATTCGACGGTGCTCCAGACGCAGGAGACGCCGCCGGGCGCAGGCCCGGTCGCGGGGGTGGCCGCCGGGCTGGCCGTGCTCGACGCCGACCCGGCCGACCGGGTGATCCTGCTCGCGTCGGACCTGCCGTTCGCGGAACCGGCGATGGCCGAGGCCCTCGCCGCCGCCGTGCAGGACGCCGACACCGTGTTCGCGGTCGACGAGTCGGGACGCCTGCAGTTCCTGTTGTCCGCGTGGCGCGTCGGCGCGCTCACCGACCGGCTCCGCGCGCTCGGCTCCGCCGTGAACCAGCCCATGAAGGCCCTCGTTCCGGAATCGTTCGGAACGGTGCTCTTCCGCGGCGTCACCGACTGCGACACACCGGAGGACGTCGAGCGGGCCCGGAGCACGTCCGCGGCGGCGCCGGTCACCATCGCCGAGGCCCGCACCGCGATCCTGGCCGCGGTCCCCCCACTGCCACCGCGCGCCGCGGCGCTCGGCACGTCGCTCGGCGCCACGCTCGCCGAGCCGCTGCTCGCCGCCGACGCCCTGCCGCGTATCGCGGTGTCCGCCATGGACGGGTACGCCGTCGCGGGCGACGGTCCGTGGGTGCTGCGCGACGCCATCCGGTACGCCGGCAGCGACGAGGAACTCGAACTGGCAGAGGGCGAGGCGGCGCGGATCGCGACCGGTGCGCATCTGCCCAGCGGCGCCTCCACCGTCGTGCGGGACGAATTCGCCGTGACGACAGACACTTCCGAGGGGCCGCGACTGTCCCGCAGACACGGCGTTCCCGTGCGCGACGACGCGCGGCGTCGCGGTGAGGACTGGCACGAGGGGTACCGGCTCGCGGCGGAGGGAACGGCCGTCACGCCCGCGCTCGTCTCCGCGGCCGCGAGCGCGGAGGTGACCACCGCCGGGGTCCGCGGACCGGTCCGCGCGCACGTCGTGGTCACGGGCGACGAGATCCGGCGCGACGGCCCGCTGCGCCACGGGCAGACCCGGGATGCACTGGGACCCGTTCTCCCCCAGTTCCTCTCGTGGTGCGGCATCCACACGGTCGCCGACACGCACCTGCGGGACACGTCCGACAGCTTCGACGAGCTGTTCCGGGAAGTCCGCCGGCCCGACCTGATCGTGATCGTGGGGGCCACCGGCGGCGGCGCGGCCGACCAGCTGCGTGCGGCGCTCGACCGTGCGGACGCCCGGATCGTGGTGGGCAGGGTGCGGTGCCGCCCGGGCGGTTCGCAGGTGACCGCCCTGCTGCCCGACGGCCGGGTGGTCCTCGGGCTGCCCGGCAACCCGTACGCCGCGGTCGTGACACTGCTGACCACGGTTCCGTACATCGCGGCCGCGCTCACCGGTCGCACCCCGGCACCGATTCAGCTGGGGCGCATCGCGAATGCGTCCGAGGTCAGCGGCGACGCCACCCGCATCCTGCCCGCCGTCCCGCAACCGGACGGCACGTGGCGCGTGGACCCCGGAATCCGGACGGCGCATCTCGCGGGCCTGATCGACCGCGAGGCGCTGGCGCTGGTCCCGGCGGGGGCCGCCGACGGCGATCTCGCCGAACTGGTGCCCCTACCGCGCTGACCGGACGGTTCAGCGCTGGTACGACAGCGCGCGGACCGCGGCCGGGATTCCGCTGCGGTAGCGGTCCGCGACGAGATCGACGATCGCCGGATCGACGCCGAGCGGCTCGGCCACCCCGTCCGCACCGGCATCGGCGAGGCGGGCGTGGAACAGTCCGTGGGCCAGGAGGTACGACGCGACGAACACCCGCTTCTCGCCGCCGGCCCGCAATCCTTCGACCACGTCCGGGACGCGCGGCTGCGCGGTCGCGACGTAGCCGATCCGGACCCGCGACGCGACGAGTTCCGACAGCATCGCCGCGGCGCGCCGGACGTCGCGCAGCGCCCGCGGGTCGGACGAGCCTGCCGCGGCGAGCACGACCGCGTCGCCGGGCCGCCAGCCCGCGTCGACGAGACGCCGCAGCAGGACGTCCGCGAGAACGGGGTCCGGTCCCAGCGCCCGGGTCACGGCCACGGAGGGATGGCCGCTGTCGGCGACCTCCCGCGGAACGTCGGTGTGGACGTGGTAGCCCGACGCGAGGAACGCCGGCACCACGACAGCGGGCCCGGTGATGTCGCGGAGCACCTCGGCGGGTGACGGCCCGAGTACGTCCACGAAGGACACCCGGGTCGGTCCGACCTGCTCGGCGACGGCGTCGGCGAGCGCGGCGATCATTTCCACGCCTCGGGGACTCCGCGTTCCGTGTGCCACGAGTACCAGTGCTGTCTCGTTCATTGCTGTCCCTCCTCACGTGAATCGGCGCAGTCGACGGGATCGAGCGCGAGGCGGTATCCGCGCTTGACCACCGTCTGGACTGCCTTCGGTGCGCCCAGGGACGCGCGCAGTCTGGCCACCGCCGTCTCCACGGCGTGGGTGTCGCCGCCGCCGCCGGGCAGTGCCGCGAGCAGTTCGTCCCGGGGGACGACCCGGCCGGGCCGGGCGCCGAGCGTGCGCATCAGCGACATCGCGGCGGGCGGCAGCTGGCGCACCTCGCCGTCGACGACGACGCATCCGCCGCGGATGCTCAACTCGTGTCCGGCGGTGTGGATCTTGTTCGCCCGCCGCGGCAGCTCGTCGGCGATGTGCCGGGCGAGCGCACCCAGTCGCGAGCGTGCCGGCATCGTCGTGGGGACCTCGAGTTCGCGGAGCGGTCCGGCGGTGACCGGTCCGACGCAGGCCGCGAGAACCCGGTGCCGGAACGAGTGCAGCACCATCTCGATCATTCCGGTCTCCTTGGCGCGGGTCAGCAGCGAGGCCACCGCCGGTGCGCTGGTGAAGCTGACCGCGTCGAGACCGCCGGAGGCGATCAGTTCGATCATCCGGTCCATCGGGGCCTGGTCCTCGAGCGGCGTCCACCGGTAGACGGGGACTGCGATCACGTCGGCGCCCGCGCAGCGCAGCACCTCGCAGAAGTCCGCGACCGGCTCCCATTCCGTGGTGGCGCCGTGCAACTGGACCGCGATGCGCTTGCCTTCGACGCCCTCGCCGAGCAGGTGATCGAGCACTTCGGCCGACGACTCCGACGCGGGCGACCACTCCTCCCGCAGGTCCGCCGCCCGGATCGCGCCCTTCGCCTTGGGTCCGCGGGCCAGCAGGCGGCTCGCGGCCAGGGCCCGGCCCAGCTCCTCCGCTTCGCCCCAGCCGTCCGCCGCCTCCATCCAGCCGCGGAAACCGATCCCGGTGGTCGCGACGACGATCTCCGGCGGGTTGTCGATGATCTGGCGCGTGACGCGCTCGAGTTCCGTGTCGTCGGCCAACGGGATGATGCGGATGGCCGGAGCGTGCACCACGGTGGCACCGCGCCGCGTCAGCAGTGTGGCGAACTCTTCCGCACGCCGGGACGCCGTGATTCCGATCGTGAACCCGCACAGCGGCGCCGCGTCGTTCACGCGTGCGTGCTGTGGACCTGGACGACGCCGGCCCACACCCGCACGTCGTACACGGGCAGCCGCACCGACTCGTCGTCGAGGCAGCGACCGTCGACCAGCGAGAACACCTGCTTGAGCAGGGGCGACGCCACGGTGGGCTCTCCTGCCCGGTCACCCACGAGGCCGCGGGACATCACGGCCGCGCGCCCGAACGGGTCGATGTTGCCGACGGCGTGCAGGGACCCGTCCTCGAGAAGGAACAGTGCCACCTGCTCTCCGCCCCGCAGCAGCACCGCCACCCCGAGACCGGGGATCAGCTGGCTGAGCGGACACGCGGACGTCCATTCGAGACGGCCTGACTTGACGCTTTCGAACCTGGTTCCACTGGCACTGTGGACGTTCATGTCGACGACGGTCATCACAGTCCTCCTTCGGGCTGGTGTGTATCCGTGCTTGGATACATAGTTCGTGGTGGGTGTTTCCGCAGCGTTAAGCGGGGATTACTCCGATGTAGAAGCTGCGAATTTCGGCATTCCCATCAACACCGGGACCTTCCGGACACCCGTGTCGTCGAACGCGACGGTCGGATCGGCCTCGTCGGGCGCGTTGACGAACGAGACGAACCGCGACAGCTTCTCCGGGTCCTCGAGCACACCCGCCCACTCGTCCTTGTATCCCAGAACGTGCTTGGCCATGGCCGCCTCGAGATCGGCGGCGATGCCCAGGCTGTCCTCGCACACCACGGCCTTGAGGTGGTCGAGCCCGCCTTCGAGGGACTCGACCCACGGCGCGGTGCGCTGGAGCCGGTCCGCGGTGCGGATGTAGAACATCAGGTACCGGTCGATATACCGGATCAGGGTCTCGTCGTCGAGCCCGCCTGCGAGCAGCTGGGCGTGCTTCGGGGACTGGCCACCGTTGCCGCCGACGTACAGGTTCCAGCCGTTCTCGGTGGCGATGACGCCGACGTCCTTGCCGCGCGCCTCGGCGCATTCACGGGCACAGCCCGACACACCGAACTTGATCTTGTGCGGGGACCGCAGGCCGCGATACCGGTTCTCCAGGTCGACCGCCATACCCACGGAGTCCTGCACGCCGTACCGGCACCAGGTGGATCCGACGCAGCTCTTCACGGTGCGCAGCGACTTGCCGTACGCCTGGCCCGACTCCATGCCGGCGTCGACGAGGCGCTTCCAGATCGCGGGCAGCTGCTCGACGCGGGCGCCGAACAGGTCGATGCGCTGACCGCCGGTGACCTTCGTGTAGAGGCCGAAGTCGCGGGCCACCTCGCCGATGACGATGAGCTGTTCGGGCGTGCATTCGCCGCCGGGCATCCGCGGCACCACCGAGTAGGTGCCGTTCTTCTGGATGTTGGCCAGGAAGTGGTCGTTCGTGTCCTGCAGTCCCGCCTGGTTGCGGTGCAGAATGTGGTCCGAGTCGGTGGACGCCAGGATCGACGCGACGACGGGCTTGCAGATGTCGCAGCCCGAGCCCGTTCCGTACTTCGAGATCAGCGCGGAGAACGTGCGCGTGTCGGTGGCCTGCACGATCTCGAACAGCTCGGCACGGGACTGCTCGAAGTGCTCGCACAGCGCCTTCGACATCACCACTCCGGACGACGCGAGCAGCTGCTTGATGGTCGGCAGGCAGCCACCGCACGTGGTGCCGGCGTTGGTGCAGCTCTTGACCTGCGCGATGTCGCAGGCGCCGTCGGCGATGGCCCCGCAGATCGCGCCCTTGGTGACACCGTTGCAGGAGCACACCTCGGCGTCGTCGGGCAGGGATCCGGCGCCGGGCTTCTCCCCCGCGGGCGAGATGAGCGAGGCCGGATCGCCGGGCAGTTCGCGGCCGACGAGGGGACGCAGCGACGCGTACGCGGAGGCGTCACCGACGAGGATGCCGCCGAGCAGCGTCTTCGCGTCGTCGGACACGACGAGCTTGGCGTAGGTGCCCTTGGCGGCGTCGCTGAGAACCACCTCCAGCGCGCCGGGGGTCTGAGCGTGGGCGTCGCCGAAGCTGGCGACGTCCACACCCATCAGCTTGAGCTTGGTGGACAGGTCGGCGCCGGGGAACTCCGCCGCCCCGCCGAGCAACCGGTCCGCGACGATCTCCGCGGTGGTGTACCCGGGAGCGACGAGGCCGTAGCACCTGCCCTCCACCGCGGCGCACTCGCCGACCGCGTAGATGTTCTCGTCCGACGTGCGGCACCCGAGGTCGGTGATGATCCCACCGCGCTCACCGACCTCGAGTCCCGCGTCGCGGGCCAGCTGGTCCTGCGGCCGCACACCCGCGGAGAACACCAGCAGCGCGGCCTCGATCACCGAGCCGTCGGACAGTTCGACGCTGATCCCGTCCGGGCCCTCGGTGATGCCTGCGGTGCCGACACCCGCGTGGACGGTGAGACCCAGGTCGGTGACGAGGTTGGCGAGCAGCGCGCCGCCGCCCTCGTCGACCTGCAGCGGCATCAGCCGGGGAGCGAACTCGACCACGTGCGGGGTCATGCCCATCAATTTGAGGGCGTTCGCGGCCTCGAGTCCGAGCAGACCACCGCCGACCACGACACCGACGGCGCCGGGCCCGGCCGCGTCGGCACGCTTCCGGATGCCGTCCAGGTCGGCGAGCGTGCGGTAGACGAAGCACTCCGGCCGGTCGTGGCCGGGGATCGGCGGCACGAACGGATACGAACCGGTGGCCATCACGAGAGCGTCGTACCCGACGACCTCACCCGAATCGGTGGTGACCTTGCGGGCCTCCCGATCGATGGTCGCGGCCCGGCGGCCGATCCGGAGGTCGACGAGCGCGTCGTCCGGGTAGTCGTTACCCGCGAGCGCAAGCTCCTTGGGGTCCCACGCCCCCACGTAGGAGGACAGTCCCACCCGGTCGTACGCGGGGAGGGGCTCCTCGCAGAGCACCGTCACCGACCAGTCGTCCGACTCGTCGCGTGCACGCAACGCCTCGACGAATCGATGTCCGACCATTCCGTGTCCGATGACCACTGCTGACTTGCGGCTCATGCCGTCGCTCCTTCTAGCTGAATTACTCGAGTTCATGCGGTACTGCGGGAGGTCACGCCGAGACCGACACCTTTTCGTCGTCGCCGTCGGTGACGGTGAGCGCACGAGTGACGGACGGGCGGCGCAGGAAGACGAACCAGGTGACGAGGATGCAGGCGAGGTAGAAGGCGAGGAACACCCAGAACGCCATGGTCGCCGACTTCGCGGTGCCGCCGTAGGACGCGCGGAGCACCAGGTTGATTCCGACGCCGCCGAGGCCGCCGATGGCGCCGGCGAAGCCGATGAGGGCCCCGGACATCGCCCGCGACCACGCCGCCTTGGCGTCGCGGCTCAGTCCTTCGAGCCCCTGCGCCTTGGCCTCGAAGATCGACGGGATCATCTTGTAGACCGAGCCGTTGCCGATGCCTGCCAGCAGGATCAGGGTGATGAAGCCGACCACGAACGCCACCAGCACTCCGGCCGTGGCCGCGCCGGGCGTGCCGTCGTCGACGGTGCCCGCGGTCACCAGCACCGCGGCGGCGAGCGCCATGGCGACGAAGGTGTACAGCGTGATCTTGCCGCCGCCGATGCGGTCGGCGAGCTTGCCGCCCATCGGCCGGGCGATGGAGCCGAGCAGCGGTCCGATGAAGGCGATCTGCGCGGCGTGCAGGGCGGCCGCCGCGGGGGTGGCGCCACCGGCGAGGAAGTTGATCTGCAGCACCTGGCCGAACGCGAAGCTGAATCCGATGAACGATCCGAACGTGCCGATGTAGAGGAAGCTGATGACCCACGAGTCGGAGAACTTCAGCGCCTTGGCCATCGCCCGGAGATCGGACTTCTGGTTGCCGAGGTTGTCCATGAACAGGGCCGCGCCGACCGCGGCGACGGCGATGAAGACCAGGTAGACGGCGCACACGATCCAGGGGTCCGTGTTGCCCACGGTGGCGATCACGAGCAGACCGACCACCTGGATCACCGGGACACCGATGTTGCCGCCGCCCGCGTTGAGACCGAGTGCCCAGCCCTTGAGCCGCTGCGGGTAGAACGCGTTGATGTTGGTCATCGACGACGCGAAGTTTCCACCGCCGACGCCGGCGAGTGCCGCGACGAGGATGAACGTCGTGTACGACGCCCCCGGGTTCATCATCAGGTAGAGGGTGAACAGTGTCGGGACGAACAGGACGAGGGCGCTGAAGACGGTCCAGTTGCGGCCACCGAAGCGGGCCGTCGCGACCGTGTACGGGATCCGCAGGATCGAGCCGACGAGAGTGGGGACGGCGACGAGGAAGAACTTGCCCGCCGCGTCGATCCCGTAGATGTCGGTCGGCATGAACAGCACCATGACGGACCAGATCGACCAGACGGAGAAGCCGACGTGCTCAGCGACTACCGACCAGATCAGGTTCCGCTTGGCGATGTCCTTGCCGCCCGCCTCCCAGGCGTCGACGTCTTCCGCGTCCCAGTGCTCGATGTAGTGCTTCTTCACCCGGGCCTCCTCGTTGTGTGGGAGACCCAAAGGTAGAAAACCGGTGTTGCGGCGGTGCTGCGGTCGGTGACCGCAACGTCAACTGATCCTCACTTTTCAACTGGGGCGATGTGAGGTTTCCTGCATGTTTCCTAGACGTGTCGAAGAGCGTTCTCAGGCTCCTTTTCGACGTGCCAGCTGTCCTCGAGCATGCGCGGCTTGCACGCCTGGAACGCCGCTATGAGGAGGATCACCACGCCGAACGTCAGGAATCCGAACGACACGGTCCATCCGCCGGAGGCGTCGTGGAACACCCCGAACAGCAGCGGTCCGAGGCACGCGACGGCGTAGCCCACACCCTGGGTGAAACCGGACAGCGTCGCCGAGCCGAGGTGGCTGCGCGTGCGCAGATTGATGAGCGTCAGCGACATGGGGAACGTGCTCGGCCCGAGCCCCAGCAGCACGATCCACAGGATCGGTGCGCTCATCGGAGCGAACAGCAGTCCACTGAAGGCCACCAGGTAGCAGACCGCGCATCCGATCACGATCGGGAAC
Organism: Rhodococcus sp. P4_B6; assembly: GCF_056402215.1. Taxonomy (NCBI): domain Bacteria; kingdom Bacillati; phylum Actinomycetota; class Actinomycetes; order Mycobacteriales; family Nocardiaceae; genus Rhodococcus; species Rhodococcus sp. P4_B6. The sequence goes on from NZ_JBFUHV010000090.1 coordinate 10,445, forward strand.
GGATTGCGCATGCGGGCGCACAGCGTGGGGGCGCCGAACGCGGCGACGAGACCCATGAACGAGAACAGTCCCACCATGGCACCGCCGAACGCTTCGCTCGCCCCGGCGTCGGACAGGATGTCGGGAATCCAGGTGAACATCGAGTACGTGATCATCGACGTCATTCCGAACATGCCGGCCATCCCCCAGCCGACGGGCGAACGCCAGGCCTTCCCGTGCGGGCGTCCGGCCTGCACACCCGCGGGCGGTTCCGCCGCGACGACCACGGTGCGACGTCGTTCGCGGGTGAGCAGGAGGATCCACGGGAGCGCCGCGGCGAAGCCGAGGAGCGCCCAGACCCCGATCGAGAACCGCCAGCCGAACGCCTCGGCGAGCGGGACGGCCACGAAGGCGGGCACGATGGTGCCGATCTGCACCCCGACGATGTACACCGAACTCATCACGGCCAACCGGTCGGAGAAGTAGCGCTTGACCAGCGGCGGAATCACCACGTTGCCGATTCCCATGCCGGCCAGCGCGAGGGCCGACAGCGCCAGCAACGACCAGGTGTCGCTCATCAGCGCTCTCGTGAGCATGCCGACTCCGGCCATCACCATCGCCACGAGCGCGGTCCGTTCCAGGCCCCACCGCTTGGCGATGAGCGGCGTTCCCAGGCCGAACAGCGCGAACATCGCCGTGGGCACCATCCCGAACACTCCGACCACCGTGGGCGAGAATCCGATGTCCTCCCGGATCTGCGAGGCCAGCGGGGTGAACGAGGTGACCGCGAGCCTCAGGACGAGAGCCGACATGGCGATCGCGCAGAAGACGAGGAGGCGGCCGCGTAGAAGAGTCACGAGAGAAATCATAGGATGACAGGATGACCTTTGGAAAACCCGTACGTCGCTCGAGTCTCATCTCACAGGTGACCGAGCAGCTACGCGACGAGATCTGCAGTGGCCGGTGGGCGGTGGGCGCGAAGATCCCCACCGAGACCGCGCTGTCCGAACTCACCGGAACGGGACGCAACACCGTCCGTGAGGCAGTGCAGGCCCTCGTCCACACCGGGCTGCTGGAACGGCGGCAGGGATCGGGCACGTACGTCGTCGCCACCTCGGATGTCGGCGGCACACTCGGCAAATACTTCGCAGGCGCGCACGAGCGCGACGTCACGGAACTGCGGCAGGCGCTCGACGTCACCGCCGCCGCGCTCGCCGCCCGGCGACGCACCCCGGACGACATCACACGACTGCAGAGCCTGCTCGACGAGCGGTTCCGATGCTGGGCCGAGTCCGACACCGAGGCCGCCGTCGAGGCCGACGTCACCCTGCACCGCGCGATCGTCGAGGCGAGCCACAACGCCGTGTACCTCGAGTTCTACGACTCGCTGCTGCCGTCGATCGCCCAGACCGTCGACCGGCACGTGCACGCGACGGGGGCGGGATTCCACGACGAGCACCGGCACCTGATCCAGGCGATCGTCGACGGCGACGAGACCGCGGCGACCACCGCCGCCCGCGACCTGTTCGCCGAGCTGCTCACCACCTAGAGCAGGAGGCGCACCACGTCGGCGGTACGGGCGAGTCCGGGGAACGCCTCCGCGGTCGACCGCGGGTGCAGCACGTGGACGGCGAGCCGGAACAGCACCGCCCGCAGCAGCATCTGCGGCCACTCGGGCAGGTCTTCCCACCGCCCGATGAGGGCCTCGTCGGCCCCGCCCCAGGAGATGGCGTCCACCACCGCCACGGCCGCCGCCCAAGACGCGGGGCGCCAGTACGGCGTGATGTCGGTGATCCCCGGCGCGAGCGCACCGGCGAACAGGACGGTGCCGAACAGGTCGCCGTGGACGAGCTGATCCGGGCACGTGACGGGTTTGCGCAATGTCGCCAGCCCGGTGATCAGCTCGAGACTCTTGCGACCGTCCGGCGACGGGGTCTCGAGCTGTTCGGCGCCCTTCGCGCTGCGCAACGGGATCTTCTCCCAGGCCGCCCGGTCCGCCGCGACGAACACGTCGACCTCCGCCCACGGCGCGACCGGGGGCTGCACCAGGAACCGGGGACGGTCGAGTTGCGAGGTGGCGGCGTGCAGTCGCCCCGACATCGACACGACCTCGTCGTGACGCGGTTCGGGTGTGCCCTCGATGAACGTGTCGGCGCGCCACCCGGACACCACGTACCTGCCGTCGGTGGATCGCACGGGACGGGCGAGCCGAACGCCTTCCACCTCGAGCGTCTCGCGGACCTTGGCGGACCACGCGGCGCGCGCGTGGTCGGCGACGGCTGACAGGACTACGTCTCCACAGAGCCACCCGCCGTCCCAGTCCGCACCGAGTGGGATGGGCTCGACTTCCCGGAGGCCGAACGTGGAGCACACGTGCTGAGGGGGTTGGCCGGTGCTCACGTACTCAACGCTACCGCCGGGTGGGCCGGTGACAGCGCAAGGCGCGCTGGCCCGAAGACGTCAATCACGCCGCGACCGGGCCGGCAGACAGGCAGTGGTCAGTAGACGGGCAGGCTCGTGTCCACCTGCTTCGCCCACGCGATCACGCCGCCCTGCAGATGGGTGGCGTCGGAGAAGCCGGCCTTCTTCAGCGCTGCCAGCGCCTCCGCCGACCGGACGCCGGTCTTGCAGTGCAGCACGATCGGCTTGTTCTGCGGAAGCTCCGACAGCGCCTCCCCCGACAGGATGCGGTCCTTGGGGATCAGCACCGCACCGGGCAGGTGGACGATGTCCCATTCGACGGGCTCGCGCACGTCGACGAGTTCGATCTCCTTGCCGGAGTCGAGGAGGTCGCGCAGCTCCGTGGCCGTGATCGTCGAACCGGCCGCCGCGGCCTGCCCCTCGTCGGACACCACCCCGCAGAACGCGTCGTAGTCGATCAGTTCGGTGACCGGAGTCCGCGCCGGATCCCGGCGCAACGCGATGGTGCGGTACGTCATGTCGAGCGCGTCGTAGACCATCAGCCGTCCGAGCAGCGATTCGCCGATGCCGGTGATCAGCTTGACCGCCTCGGTGGCCATGATCGAGCCGATCGACGCGCAGAGCACACCGAGCACGCCGCCCTCGGCGCAGGACGGCACCATGCCCGGCGGCGGCGCCTCCGGGTACAGGTCGCGGTAGTTGAGTCCGCGGCCGTTCGGCGCGTCCTCCCAGAACACGGACGCCTGGCCTTCGAAGCGGTAGATCGAGCCCCACACGTACGGCTTGTGCGCGAGGACGGCGGCGTCGTTGACGAGGTACCGGGTGGCGAAGTTGTCGGTGCCGTCGAGGATCAGGTCGTACTGCTCGAACAGTTCGACGGCGTTGTCGGGCTCGAGCCGGAACTCGTGCAACCGGACGTCGACGTTGTCGTTGATCTCGCGGATCGAGTCGCGCGCGCTCTCGCCCTTCGGACGGCCCACGTCGGAGCGTCCGTGGATCACCTGGCGTTGCAGGTTCGACATGTCGACCTCGTCGAACTCGACGATGCCGAGGGTCCCGACCCCCGCGGCCGCGAGGTACAGCAGGGCCGGTGAGCCGAGGCCACCCGCCCCGATGACGAGGACCTTCGCGTTCTTCAGGCGCTTCTGGCCGGCCATGCCGACGTCGGGGATGATCAGGTGCCTGCTGTACCGCGCCACCTCGTCGCGGGAAAGTTCGGCGTCCGGTTCCACCAGCGGCGGCAGCGCCTCGGTGGTCTTCACAGAACGGTCAAGCGACACGGCCCACTCCTGACGATTGCGCGACGGCTTCCGATGTGTCGGACAGCATTGACTTCAACGCCCCGACAGGGTCCATTCTTCCCCTCCTGCCCGCAGTCGCGCGGGACCGGTCCAGACTCATGCCCGCGGGAAGGGCCAGGGATTGAAATGGCAGGTCAGCCCGTTCATCGGCACGATGCCCTCGGGGTCGAGCTGGGCGATGTCGTTGTTGGCCGTCCCGAACGTCTGCTGCATCATCACCGGCGCGAGGCCGCCTTCGGTCTCGCACGGCTGGTGGTCCTGGTAGCCGATGGCGTGCCCGACCTCGTGGTTGATCTGGTACTGCCGGTACGACCCGATGTCGCCCTGGAACGCGATGGCGCCGCGCACCCAGCGCGGCTCGTTGAGGACGACGCGGTCGATGCCCGGGTTGTAACAGGACACTTCCAACTGGATGTCGTAGCCACACGCCTCGCGAATGGTCATCTGCGACGTCAGCGACACCCGGAAGTCGGGATCCCCCTGGTCGACGCGGCGAAAGGCGAACCGCGGGTCCTTCGTCCAGCTCTTCGGATTCGACAGCGTCTGGTCGACCATCCGGCCGAACGACTCGTCGCCGCCGAATCCGGACGTGTCGACGCCGTCCTCGATCTCGACGCTGTACGTGAATTCACGTTCGGTGCCCTGCCCGACCTTGGCCCCGTTGCCGGGAACCACGTGCCAGGTGCCGGCGCCCACCGCCGTGAACGGACCACCTTCGGGCAACGCGCCCGAGGGAAGTTCGGCGGCGAAGTTTCCGTCGGCCTCCGGCGGGACCCCGATGACGCTGGAACCGTCGGTGTCGCGGGACAGAGTGCCGAATCCGGGGGAATCGGTCTCCGCCGTCGTCTCGCCGCCGCCGGTGTCCCGGACCGCGTCGACCACGACGAGCACGGTGACCACCAGGAGGATCGGGATCGCGTACGCCCGCCAACCGTAGGTGGAGACGAACCGGCCGATGCGGCTCTGCTTCCGGGCCTGCCGCTCGGGGCGCGGGTTGCGGGGACGGCCCACCTCGCGGCTCGTCGGGTCCCATTGCGCGCGGAGCGGTTGATGCGACTGCGACTGCGGTGCCGACTGCGAAGCGCGGGGACCGACGTCACGCTGGTCGATGCTTCGCGATCGTCGCTCCCCGTCCTCGGAGCTCTGGGGAGCCCGGCCGCGAACACGCGGTCCTCCTCGGTCAGTCACGCAGCCCAGAATCTCACAGTCCGGCACCGCCTCGTCCCAGTGCATCGTCCGCAGGTCATTCGGCGTGTCACGTGGATGCGGCCCGCAACGTCGCGGCTACCCGGGTCACCAGGTGCCCCGAACCCCTGCGGTATCCCAGTTACCGGACAGGCAATATCCTTGACCGGGCGAGTCCTGCGAGTCCACCATGAACGGTTCACTACGCGCGGGTATCGTTCACACAGTTACACAGAATGTGACGCGGAATACTTGTGCAGATTGGAAGCGCTATGACTGAACTCGCGGATCGGACGAACTCCGATCGCGATGCCAACACCGGAAAGGGCACCGGGGCCCGTCGCAGCACGCGACTCCCCCGCGACGCCCGGCGACTGCAGCTACTCGCCGCAGCCAGCGAGGTCTTCGTCACACGCGGATACCACGCTGCCGGTATGGACGAGATCGCCGAGTGCGCCGGTGTGAGCAAGCCCGTCCTCTACCAGCACTTCCCCGGCAAGCTCGAGCTGTACGTGGCCGTGCTGCAGAGCTATGTCGACAGCCTGATCTCGGGTGTCCGGCAGGCGCTGCGCTCGACCACCGACAACAAGCAGCGTGTCCGCGCCGCGGTGCAGGCGTTCTTCGACTTCGTCGACAACGACTCGCAGGGCTTCCGGCTCGTGTTCGAGTCCGACCTCATGGGTGAGCCGCAGGTGCAGAGCCGCGTCGAGCAGGCCACCGAGGCGTGCGTCGACGCCGTGTTCGACCTCGTCAGCCACGACTCCGGTCTCGACCCCTACCGGGCCCGCATCCTCGCCGTCGGCCTCGTCGGCGCCAGCCAGTTCACTGCGCGGTACTGGCTCGAGGCGGCGCGCCCGATCCCGAAGGAAGAAGCGGTCGACACGACGGTCACGCTCGCGTGGGGCGGTCTGTCCCGCGTGCCGCTGCATCCCGAACAGCGCTGACACCCACGAGAAAGGGCCCGACAGTCGATTCGACTGCGGGCCCTTTCTCGTGTGTTCACGTGGTCGGAGCGAATCCGACTGCGTTCACTTCGTCGGTGCGAATCCGACCTTGCGGATATCGGACGGGCCGATCTCCACGTAGGCGATCTTGCTGGACTGAATGAGGTACTTACGCCCCTTGTCGTCCTCCAGGGACAAGATCCCGTCGCCACCGGTGAGGGCGCCCGAGACCAATGTCTCGACCTCGTCCGGGGTCTGCTCGCTGCTGACGATGAGCTCACGCGGGCTGTCGATTACACCGATCTTGACCTCCACGGTCAACCTCCGAACTCTCCGAGAAACATCAGCTGTCCTGGCCAGGCTAATGCAGTGGCCGCCGCCGGTGCGCGTCTGTGGGCTGTGCCCTGAGCGAACACACAGACGGACCTGCCCCGACGACGGTGCCGCCTAGACCAGGCCCAGCACGGCCATGCGTTCGGCGTGCATCTCCTGCATGCGGTCGAACAGTGCGACGACGCCGTTGAGGTCGCCGGACGCGGAGATGACGAGTTCGGTCAGCGCCTCCCGCTGCGCCAGGACGAACTGCGCCTGGGTAATGGCCTCGCCGAGCAGTCGCCTGCCCCACAGCATGAGGCGGTCCTTGTCGCGGTTGCTGGCCTTGATCGCCTGCTGCACCTCATGGACGACGAACTCGGAGTGGCCGGTCTGCGAGAGCACCTCCTCGACGGTGCGCGACACCTCGGCGGGCAGCGAGTGCCCGATCTCGCGGTAGAAGTCCGCGGCGATCCCGTCACCGACGTATGCCTTCACCAGCGCCTCGAGCCACGTCGAGGGGGTGGTGGACGCGTGGTAGTTGTCGAGGGCGCGCACGAACGGATCCATTGCCTCGAAGATGTCGAAGCCGCGCGCGGTCAGCGCCTTCTCGAGCATCTCGAAGTGGCCCATCTCGGCGGCCGCCATGCTCGCGAGCGCCACCTTGCCCTGCAGGGTCCGCGCCATCTGCGCGTCCTCGGACAGCCGGTAGAACGCGGAGATCTCGCCGTACGCGAGGACCGCGAAGAGTTCACCGACGCCGGGGTGATCAGCGGGAATCGTGGAATCAGTGGATGCAGGGGTGTTGGGCTCCATGGCGCCACAGCCTAATGCGTCGAGCAGTGATGTTTGCCATGCGTAACCAGTTGTGGAGCGTTCTCCGGCTACAATGATGGTGGGCAACCGCTCGTCACCACGTTCGTCTCCGCAGAGAACGCGGTTCGAGTGATGATCGATCACGATCCGATCGGCGGTTCCCACCGATAATGTGCGCGCACCTGATCGACGGTCCCAGCCGCGCCTCGCCGAAATCTTCGATTTCTGCGCTGAGGCAGAGGCAGGATCGACTCGGAAGAGGACATCGACGAGCGTCGACTGGGAAATCGGGCCGACCAGCGGCCTGGCCCTTACCTCGTGCGTGCGTGCAGCTACGAGGAAGGCCAGACCCCTGAGCAAGATCACTGTCGACCATGAAGACGACGCCACCGAGACCACGCTGTCGGCGCAACTCGACTCCACACACGTCGCCCCCACTTTCGCCGAACTCGGAGTGCGTGACGAGATCGTCCGCGCTCTCGACGAGATCGGCATCGAGCGCACGTTCGCCATCCAGGAGCTGACGCTCCCCCTCGCCCTCGCCGGCGACGACCTGATCGGTCAGGCCCGCACGGGCATGGGCAAGACGTTCGGTTTCGGCGTCCCGCTGCTTCACCGCATCTCCTCCGGCACCACCGGGACGGCCGCGCTCGACGGCACTCCCCGCGCGCTGGTCATCGTCCCCACCCGCGAGCTGTGCATCCAGGTCACCAAGGACCTCGAGGGCGCCGCGAAGTACCTGAAGGGCGAGAAGAACAAGCCCCTCGAGGTCCTCGCCATCTACGGCGGCCGCCCGTACGAGACCCAGATCGCGACGCTCCAGAAGGGCGCCGACGTCGTCGTGGGCACCCCCGGCCGTCTGCTCGACCTCGCCAACCAGGGCCATCTGATCCTCGGCAAGGTGGAGGTGCTCGTTCTCGACGAGGCCGACGAAATGCTCGACCTCGGCTTCCTGCCCGACATCGAGCGCATCCTGAACATGGTGCCGGACAAGCGCCAGACGATGCTGTTCTCGGCGACCATGCCGGGCCCGATCATCACTCTCGCCCGCACGTTCCTCACCCAGCCGACGCACATCCGCGCCGAGCAGGCCGACGACTCGGCGGTCCACGACCGCACGAGCCAGCACATCTACCGGGCTCACGCGCTCGACAAGGCGGAGATGGTGGCCCGCGTGCTGCAGGCCGACGGCCGCGGAGCGACGATGATCTTCACCCGCACCAAGCGGACCGCGCAGAAGGTGTCCGACGAACTCGCCGAGCGCGGTTTCGCCGTCGGTTCCGTGCATGGCGACCTCAACCAGATTGCCCGCGAGAAGGCACTCAAGGCGTTCCGATCGGGCAAGATCGACGTGCTCGTCGCGACGGACGTCGCGGCCCGCGGTATCGACATCGACGACGTCACGCACGTCATCAACTACCAGTGCCCGGAGGACGAGAAGACGTATGTCCACCGGATCGGCCGCACCGGCCGCGCGGGGCGTACCGGCATCGCCGTGACGCTCGTGGACTGGGACGACATCCCCCGCTGGCAGCTCATCGACAAGGCTCTCGGCCTCGGTATCCCGGATCCGGTCGAGACGTACTCGAGCTCCCCGCACCTGTACGAGGAACTGTCGATCCCGGCCGAGGCGACCGGCACGATCAAGCGCCCCCGGGTCGAGAAGGCTGCGCCCGCACAGAGCGAGAACACCGACACCGAGCGGCGCGAGAACACCGACACCGACAACGGTGAGAAGGCCGAGCGCACGGAGCGTCCGGCACGCACCCGCACCCGTCGCCGCACCCGTGGTGGCCGTCCCGCGGACTCGGTGGGCCCCAAGTCGCCGGAGCCGACCGCACCCGAATCGGCAGCTGCGAGCACGGACGCCGACGGCGAGAATTCCAAGCCCCGCCGCCGCCGTCGCCGCCGGACCACGAAGGTCGGCGCCGCCGCGACGAACGCGGAGTAACCAACCACCGTGCTCGCACCTGAGCGGCGCTCACGCGCCGATCTCGTCGTCGCCGCCGGAATCGCCGTCGCGGTCGTGGTCGCCCTCACCGTCGTGTGGTTCCGCAGCGATGCCCGGGGCACCACCTCGGTCACCGCCGCCGAGCCGCCGCCTGCGCTCGTCACGGCCCTGACGGTCCCGGAAACACTGAGCCCGATCTGGGACTCCGTCAGTTCCGCCACAGCGCCCCTCGTCGTCGGTGGTGCTGTCGTCACCGCCGAGGGCGGCGACGTCGTGGGCCGGGACCGGATGTCGGGCGCCGAGCTGTGGCGGTACGAGCGTGATCTCGACCTGTGCGGTGTGACGGCGTCGTGGGAGAAGGTGGTGGCCGTGTACCGCGACGACCGCGGATGCTCTCAGGTCACCGAACTCGACGGCGGCACCGGTGAGCGTCTGGCGCAGCGGAACAGCGACGCCGATCCCGCGGTGACGCTGACGGCCGACGGAACCTATGTCGCGTCCCGCGGCGACCGCCGTCTCGAACTGTGGCGCTCCGACCTCGTGCGCACCGTCGAGTACGGGCGGGTGGACGCGCCGGTGAACCCCAAGAAGCAACCCCGCAGCGGATGCACGCTGATCGACGCCGGTTCGAGCAGCAGCAGGCTGTCCGTGCTCGAGCGCTGCCCCGGCGAGGTGGCCGATCGTCTGACGGTCATGAACCCCTCGCCCAAGGACAATCAGGAACCCGAGGAGTACGGGTCGAGCGTCCTGGCGGGTGTCGCCGCCGGCGTCGAGGGTGCGCGCATCCTCGGGGTGTCGGGCGAGACCACGGCCGTCTACCTGCCCGCGGGCAGGACGACCGGACCGCGGATCGGCCTGTTCGACGGCACCGGCAACGCCGTGTCCGAATACGCGCTCGCCCTGAAGATCGGACCGGATCCGGTCACGTCCGCGAGCAGTTCGGTGGTCACCTGGTGGACCGGTTCGGATGTCGTCTCGTTCGGCGCGTCCGATCTCGTTCCCCGCTGGACCTTCCCGGGCGCTCTCGGCCCCGGCGCCGTGATGGCCGGAAACCTGCTGGTTCCGGTGGAATCCGGGATCGCCGTGCTCGATCTGTCGAACGGCGCGTTGCTGCGCACGATCCCGGTCGCGCGGGACACCACGACCGGGCCGATCACCACGACGGTGGCCGGCGACGTCGTGCTCGAACAGCGCGGTGACGGTGTGGTGGCGCTGCGCTGAGGTCGCCGCTCAGGCGGGTTCGGCGAACACCACGAGGTAGCCGTCGAGATCGCGGAGCCAGATCTCGCGATGTCCCGCATTGGGATTGACGTGCACGTCCGTGACCACGTCGACTCCCGCCTCCCGCGCCCGCGCGACGGTGCCGTCGAAGTCGGTCGTCTCGAACCAGATCGCCACCCCGTTTCCGCGCGCGAGTGACGGATCGCCGAGGGGGCCGTGGTGGTGGCCTTCGTCGAGTCGGTGCAGTTGCAGGATCATGTGCCCGTCGACGAGGAGTTGCTCGTAGTCCTGCCCACCGTGACCGCTGCGTGCGTTCAGGACCTTCCGGTACCACTCGCCTGCCCGTTCGACGTCGTCGACGGCGAGGAGCGGCTGAGCCCGCATCGTCAGCGTGTTGTTGCGAGGTGTGTCCGAGACCGTCATGCGCCGAACGTTAGCGCCGGACGCTCCCCCGCTCTTGGACGAATGGGCACACCGTGCGCCCGTCAGCGGAAGGTGGCGCGGTATGCGGAGGGTGAGACGCCGACGGTGCGCGCGAGGTGTTGCCGCAAGGAGGTCGCGGTGCCGAATCCCGCGGCCCCGGCCACGTCGTCGACCGGCAGGTCGGTGTTCTCCAGCAGTTCACGGGCGCGGGTGATCCGCTGCTCGAGAATCCACTGCGTCGGCGACATCCCCGTCTCGGCGCGGAATCGACGGGTGAACGTGCGCACGCTCATCGACTCCCCCGCAGCCAGTTCCCGCAGCGACAGCGGCTGATCGAGGCGGGCCAGCGCCCGTGCCCGCGCGCCCGACGTCGACGCACCGTCGGCCTCCGGGACGGGCGCGGTGACGAACTGCGCCTGACCGCCGCTGCGATGAGGCGGCACGACCGTTCCCCTCGCCACCTCGTTGGCCACCGACGCACCGTGGTCGACACGAATCATGTACAGGCACAAATCGATTCCGGATGCGACACCGGCGGCGGTGAGCACGGTGCCGTCGTGGGTGTAGAGCACGCCGGGGTCGAGGTGCACGTCCGGGTAGAGCCTCCGGAACGCGTCCGCCGACTTCCAGTGCGTCGTGGCTCGCCGGTTCTCCAGCAGGCCGGCGGCGGCGAGAACGAACGATCCCGTGCAGATCGAGGCCACCCGGGTGCCCGGCCGGATGTGCGCGAAGGCGTCCGCCAGGTGGCGGGGCAGTCCGCCGTCCTCCGGCGGCTCGTAATCCTGATCGGACGCCGGTACCACGACCGTGTCGGCGGTGCCGAGCAGCGCCGGGCCGTGCTCGACCGACAGCGTCACGTCGGTGTCGGTCCGGACGATGCCGGGCTCGAGGGCGCACGTGAGGACCTCGTACAGCGGTTCGCCGTCCCGCGATCGCGCTTCGCCGAACAGTCGGTGGACGATTCCGAATTCAATGGGAAGCAGGCCGTCGCGCACGAACACGACGACGCGGTGGCGGCGCGCCGGCCGTTCGCCGCTCGATTCGGACATGGCCCGATTATTTCACACAGTGTCTCACCGGCCACTGGTGCGGCGACGTACGCCGATCCATGATCGGAAGGGTCGACGGCGACCGAGCGAAAGGTGGACTATGAAGATCCTCTGGGTGTCGGCACATCCCGAGCCGAAGTCCCTGAACGCGGCACTGCGCAGCGATGCCCTCGCGGCACTGCGCGGCGCCGGCCACGAGATCCGGACCTCCGACCTGTACGAGATGCGATGGAATCCGGTGGTGACGGCGGACGACTTCGCGCACGATCCGAGCGGCCGCCTCCTGGTGGGAGCGCGGTCCGGGCAGGCACTGACCGAGGGCACCCTGGCCCCCGACATCCTCGCCGAACAGCGCAAACTCGGGTGGGCCGACGCGGTGATCGTGCAGTTCCCGCTGTGGTGGTACGGCATGCCCGCGATCCTCAAGGGCTGGTTCGACCGGGTGTTCGTCGAGGGTTACGGATACGGGGTGCGCCGCGAGGACGGCTCCACCCGGCGGTACGGCGAGGGGACCCTCGCCGGCAAGCGGGCGATGACCGTCGTCAGTTTCGGCGGCAGCGCCGACAGCGCAGGCCCGCGCGGAATCAACGGCCAGATGGACGAGGTCCTGTTCCCCATCCACCACGGAATCTTCTGGTACACGGGGATGTCCGTGCTGCCCCCGGTCCTGATCGACAGCGCGGACCGGTTGCGCGCCGAGCACTACCCCGGCGTCGCGGCCCGCGTGATCGATCGCGTGTCCGGCCTGTTCACCGACGCGCCGTTGCCCTTCCGCTCACAGAACGGCGGCGACTACGACGAACGGTTCGTGCTGCGCGAGGACCGGGCACCCGGCGTCACGGGACTGCGCGCCCACTACGCCGACGCGGATTCCGCGGCGCACGGACCGGAGGCCGAAGTCCCCACCCGCTGCGCGGTGTAACGTGTTCTAATTCACGGCATGGCAACCTACGTGATCACCGGCGCGGCCTCGGGCATCGGGGCGGCGAGCCGCCACACCCTCGAGGCCGGCGGCCACACCGTCATCGGCGTCGACCTCGGCCACACCGATGTGACAGCCGACCTGTCGACCCCCGGCGGCCGGGCCGCGGCGGCGGCCGCAGTGACCGAAAGGAGCGGCGGCGTCGTGGACGGCCTCGTCTGCTGCGCCGGACTCGGATCGCTGTCCCACGTCCCGGGCGGCAAGCTGATCGCCGTCAACTATTTCGGGGCCGTGGAACTCGTGACGGCCCTGAAGCCCGTTCTCGAGCGCGCGGACGGCGCTTCGGTGGTAGTGATCTCGTCGAGCAGCACCACCACCCAGCCCGGAGTTCCCGAAAATCTGGTGACGGCGTGCCTGCGAGGTGACGAGGCGGAGGCGGTGCGCATCGGCGACGAGGTGACCGCCATTCCCGCGTATCCGGCGTCCAAGCTCGCGCTGGCCTGGTGGGTTCGGCGAGAAGCGGTGCGGCCCGAATGGATCGGCAGCGGAATTCGGCTCAACGCGATCGCCCCGGGCATGATCGACACGCCGATGACCAGCGGGGACGACCTCGACCCCGAACTGGCCAAGGCCCTGGACTTCTATCCGGTGCCGCTCGGCAGGCGCGGACGCCCGGACGAGATCGCGGCGCTCGTCGAATTCCTGCTCGGACCGGGGTCGACACTGTTCTGCGGAAGCGTCGTCTTCGCCGACGGGGGCACGGATGCCCAGCTACGCCAACAGGATTGGCCCGCCGCGTGGAATCCCACGCCGGAGGAACTTACTCGCCACTTCCAGGCGAGAACGTAGCGAGCTCGGATCCCGCCCAGTGCTTGGCGAGGTTCTCGGCCAGGTCCCGGTACGCCTGGGCGCCCTTGTTCTTGCGCCCCGCCAGGACCGTCGCACCCGACGCCGTCGCCTCCGCGAACCGCACCGTCCGCGGGATCGGCGGCGCGAGGACCGGCAGGTTGTAGCGGTCGGACACGTCGGACAGCACGTCCCGGCTGTGGGTGGTGCGCGCGTCGTACAGCGTCGGCAGCGCACCGAGCAGCACCAGGTCGGGGTTGGTGATCTGCTGCACCTCGGTGACCGTCCGCAGCAACTGCCCCACACCGCGGTGCGCGAGCGTCTCGCACTGCAGCGGAACCAGTACCGACTGCGCCGCCGTGAGCCCGTTGAGCGTGAGCACACCGAGCGACGGCGGACAGTCGATGATGACCGTGTCGTAGTCGTCCAGCAGCGGCGCCAGAGCGCGCTTGAGGGCGAACTCACGACCCGGACGCATGAGCAGCAACGCTTCCGCGCCCGCGAGGTCGATCGTCGCGGGCAGGAGCGCGACACCGTCCTCGGTGTCGATCACCGCTTCGCGCGCCCCCAGGTCACCCGTCAGCACCTCGTGGACGGAGGCGTCCAGGCGGTCCGGGTTGTGCCCCAGGGAGAAGGTCAGGCACCCCTGCGGGTCGAGATCCACCACCAGAACCTTCTGGCCCAGCCCGACGAGAGCTGCGCCGAGTGAGGCGACCGTGGTGGTCTTCGCGACCCCACCCTTCTGATTTGCCACTGCAAGAACCGTTGTCACGGCTCGATCCTTACCTACTTCGTCGCCGGAGGCGAGCCATACACGCAGATTGACTGACATGATGGATGGATGCCACCCAGTGATTCGCCGCGCGGCCGTCGGATCGTCCTCCTCCGGCACGGCGAAACGGAATGGGCCCGTTGGGGTAAACACACCGGCCGGACCGACGTCCACCTCACCGAACTGGGTGAATCCCAGGCACGGCAGGTGGGCCCGGCGATGGACGCCCTCGCGCTACGCGACCCCCTCGTCATCGTCAGCCCGCGGCAACGCGCCCAGGAGACGGCGGAACTGGCGGGTTTGAAGATCCAGCGCACCTGGGACGCGCTCGCCGAATGGGACTACGGGATCTACGAGGGCATGACGACGCCCGAGATCCGGCAGCAGGTGCCGGACTGGACAGTGTGGACGCACCCGTGCCCGCGCGGCGAACAGGCCGAGCAGGTGCACACCCGCTGCGACCTCGTCCTGTCCGTCGCGCATTCCCAACTGGTCGACCGTGACGTGATCCTCGTCGGGCACGGCCACTTCTCCCGCGCGCTCATCGCGCGCTGGGCGGAGCTTCCCGTCAGCGAGGGGCGCCGGTTCGCGATGTCGCCGGGCGCGTACTCCGTCCTCGGCTTCGAGCACGGGGCGCAACAGGTGATCAGCCACAACGTGACGACGGAAGGTGCCCGATGATCAGACGCGCAGTACCCGAGGACGTCTCCGCGATCACCGCGATGATCTACGAACTGGCCGAATACCAGAAGGCCCGGGACGAGTGCACCGTCACCGCCGACCAGATAGACGACGCCCTGTTCGGTCCGCAGCCGTCCACGTTCGCCCACGTCGCGACGAACGACGACGACCGGGTCGTCGGGATCGCGGTGTGGTTCCGGAACTTCTCCACATGGGACGGAACGCACGGCATCTATCTCGAGGACCTGTTCGTCAGCCCGTCCGAACGCGGTTCCGGTCACGGCAAAGCCCTGCTCGCCACGCTCGCGAAGGAGTGCGTCGACAACGGCTACACGCGGCTGTCGTGGTCGGTGGTCAACTGGAACAAGCCGTCGATCGCGTTCTACGAGTCCCTCGACGCGCGACCGCAGGACGAGTGGACGACGTACCGGCTCACCGGGGATCCGCTCGGCCGCCTCGCGTCCGAGGTGAGTTAGCGCTCGGACGGGTTGTCGGCGTCGGCTTCCTGGCCGTACTCGGCGGCCATCCATTTCGACGTCGGGCTGCTGAACAGGCACCCGAGGGCTCCCACCACGACGACGCCGAGCAGCACACCGAAGAACGGCTGGTGGGAATCGGTGAGCAGCGACCACGCCACCGGAAGCAGCAGCAGTTGGGCGACGATCGCGATCGCCCGCCCCCAGCGCCTGCCGAAGATCAGGGCGAGCCCGGCGGCCAGCACGGCGCCACCGAGAATGGCGAACCAGGCGGCGGTGCCGTATCCGCTGCTGACGCTCTGGTCGTGCCCCAGCAGCCCCCGGACCACCAGCACCACGGCGACACCGACCGCCACCGCGCCCTCGAGCGACACCAGGGCGCCCGCCGCGCGGACCGTGGTGGGCGTGGACTTGCTGAGAGACGGCTTCGGCACGTCGGCCAGCCTAGAACACCCCGCCGCCGGCGGCCTCGGACGGTGACACGTGCCGCCCCGGCTAGGCTTGGGCCCCGTGCGCGCGCTGCTGATCGTCAACCCCAATGCCACATCGACGACCCCGGCCGGGCGGGACCTGCTCGCGCACGCGCTGTCGAGCCGGGTGCGGTTGACGGTCGCGCACACGACGCACCGCGGCCACGCCGCCGAACTGGCGCAGCAGGCCTGCGTCGACGGGATGGGCCTGATCATCGTCCACGGCGGCGACGGCACCGTGAACGAGGTGGTCAACGGGCTGCTCGGCACCCCGGACCCGAAGTCGATGAGCGCGGTGACGGTGGGGCCGATACCCCCGATCGCCGTCGTCCCCGGCGGATCGGCGAACGTGTTCGCCCGCTCGCTCGGCATCGCTCCCGACCCGGTGGACGCCACCAACCAGCTCATCGATCTCCTCTCCCACCGGCAGCGGCGCAGGATCGGGCTCGCCCACTGTGACCACCGCTGGTTCACGTTCAACGCGGGCGTCGGCTGGGACGCCCAGGTGTGTGAGGCGGTCGACATGCACCGCAAGAACGGGCGCCCCGCCACACCGGCGCAATACGTCCGCGCGGCGGTGCGCGTGTTCTTCCGGTCGAAGTACGCGGAGCCGACCCTCACCGTCGAGGTTCCCGATCGCGATCCGGTCGAGGGCGTTCATTACGCCTTCGTGTCGAACGCGAGTCCCTGGACGTATCTGAACAAGCGGGAAGTCCACACCAATCCCGACACCACCTACGACACCGGCCTCGGGGTGTTCGCGATGCGATCCACCGCGATCCTCACCACTCTGCGGGTGGCGCGCCAGCTGCTGACCCCCGGCACCCGGCCGAAAGCGAAGAAACTCGTCCGGGTCGACGACGTGCCGCGCGTGCGGATCTCCGCGTCGGAGCCGATCGGACTGCAGATGGACGGCGACTACATCGGACTTCGCAACGTGGTGGAGTTCGTGTCGGTGCCCGACGCGCTGGATGTCGTCGCGCCGCCGCGACCCTGAGCAATTCTCGAGTATCCCCGTTTTCACCTAGCGGGAAGCGCCGGCGCGAGGTAAAAAGGACGGCGCGCCTCGAAGGGCAGCCTAACTACGTGAGCTCCCCCACGGTGCGGCGGTTTTCTATTGACATCCCGCCAGTTCGTGAAAGCATTCACAAGCAACAGTGCGGAAACATTCTCTACGCACACATGAACTCATGAAGACGAAACGGTGCACGACGCACCCAGTTAAGGAGCAGAAGGATGGACTGGCGCCACAAGGCAATCTGTCGCGACGAAGACCCCGAGTTGTTCTTCCCCGTGGGCAACAGCGGTCCGGCTCTCGCGCAGATTGCTGATGCCAAGGTTGTCTGCAACCGCTGCCCGGTGACCGCCGAATGCCTCTCGTGGGCACTCGAGTCGGGCCAGGACGCCGGTGTGTGGGGCGGCATGAGCGAAGACGAGCGTCGCGCACTCAAGCGCCGGAACGCTCGGACGCGTGCACGCACCACCGTCTGATACTTCAGAAGGAGACGGGCCCGGCACCACATGGTGCCGGGCCTTTTGCTTGCCCGCCGGTCAGTACCGCGGTCCACGACGGCCCAGCGGTACGCGTAACACGGCATCCGTTCCACCCTCCGCCCCCGGGTGCAGACCCAGCGAACCGTTCAGTTCGGCGGCCACCAGGGTCCGGACGATCTGCAGACCGAGCCGGTCGGACCGCTCGAGGCTGAAACCGGGCGGCAGTCCCCTGCCGTTGTCGTGAATCACGACGTCCAGCCAGCGCGCCGACCGTTCCGCCCTCATCGTGACGGTGCCCGCGGCGCCCGGTTCGAAGGCGTGCTCGATCGCGTTCTGCACGAGTTCGGTCAGCACCATCACCAGCGGTGTGGCCCGCTCCGCGGAGAACACCCCGAAGCTGCCCTCCCGGCGGACCTTGATCGGGGTGCTCACCGTCGCCACATCGGACAGGATCGGCACGAGCCGGTCGACGACCTCGTCGAGGTTCACCTCCTCGTCCACCGACATCGACAGCGTGTCGTGCACGAGGGCGATCGACGTGACGCGGCGCACCGATTCGCTGAGCGCCTGACGGGCCTCCTCGTTGTTGGTGCGGCGGGCCTGCAACCGCAGCAACGCCGCCACGGTCTGCAGATTGTTCTTCACCCGGTGATGGATCTCGCGGATCGTCGCATCCTTGCTGAGCAGGGCACGATCCCGCCTCTTCACCTCCGTGACGTCCCGCACGACGACGGCGGCGCCGACCCGCTTGCCGCCGGGTTTGAGTACCAGGGCCCGCAGCAGGACGGTCGCTCCCCGGGCCTCGATCTCCATCCGGCGGCCCGGCTTGTCGGCGATCGTGTCGCGGATGTATCCGGCGACCTCCTGCGACTCGAACGGATCCGTCACGAGTGATCGTGTGGTGGCGGCGAGGTTCTGGCCGATCAGGTCCGAGCTCAGACCCATCCGGTGGTACGCCGACAGCGCGTTCGGACTCGCGTAGACCACGCTGCCGTCGGTGTCCAGGCGGATGAAGCCGTCGCCGGCGCGGGGGCTCGAGTTGGTGTCCGAGCGGGCCTCACGGATCGGGAACGTGCCGTCGCTGATCATCTGGCACAGGTCCTCCGCGCAGTCGAGATACGCCACCTCGAGCGGACTCTGCGCCCGCTGGTGCGACAGGTTGGTGTCGCGGCTCAGGACGGCGATCACCTCGCCGTTCCACCGCACCGGGACCGCGTCGCCGCGCGGCGGCAGACCCGCGTGCCCGCCGCCGTCCTCGGGGCGCACGACGTTGCCCTCCAGCAGCGCCTGCAGCACCTGCGGGTGTTCCGACTCCGACACGACGGTCCCGACGACGTCCTCCGGGAACGCGGTCGACGCGGTGGTGGGCCTGCAGTGCGCGACGCAGATCACGGTGCCGGTCGGGTTGGTGGCCGCGGAGTCCGCTCCGACCCACAGCAGAACGTCCGCGAAGGAGAGGTCGGCGAGCAACTGCCATTCGCCGACGACGCGCTGGAGGTGGTCGACGGCCTCGCCGGGCAGGTCGGTGTGTTCGGCGAGCAGATCGCTCAGGGTCGACATCGTGGGGTGTGTCAGTCAGCTCAGGAGATGACCGCGATCAGGTCGCCCTGCTGGATCACGTCGCCGACCTTGACGTCCACGGAGGTGACCGTGCCGGGTTCTTCGGCGATGACAGGGATCTCCATCTTCATCGACTCGAGGATGACGAGGGTGTCGCCTTCCTTCACCTCGTCACCCGCGCTCACCACAACCTGATACACCGTCGAAACCATTTCGGCGCGCACGTCTTCTGCCATTGTGATCCTTCACTCCCGGGTGTCGAGAAAGCCCTGTTGCAAGGACACCCAACCACACGTGGAAGACTGTGGTGAAAAGAAGGGAGATCTACTCATGGGTAAGCGTGGTCGCAAGAAGCGCAGTCGCAAGGGCAACGCCGCAAACCACGGCAAGCGTCCCAACGCCTGACGCGCCGTAGAACGCACCAGGGGCCGGAAAGCAGCGATGCTTTCCGGCCCCTGATTGCTGTTCTGACGGGTTACGACTCGGGTTCGGTATTCGTGATGAGGATCGTCCGCCGCAACTCGATGGAGAGCCTCTGACGCAGGCTCTCGGGTGCGTGCTCACCGCCGCACTTGCGGTTCACGAGGCTCTTGACCTTCTCCTCGATGCCGTACGCCTCAAGGCACGACCCGCACTCGTCGAGGTGCCGCTGCAGCCGCGCCCGCGAGGCCTCGTCGCATTCACTGTCCAGCATCAGCCAGACGTCCGCGATGACGGCGGAGCAGTCGAGCTGCTCGAATTCGTCCTGCTCGCTCACCGAGAAACCTCCTGCTCCGCACTCACTACACTGTCGCCGGCCACCTCGTCGGTGCCGCCACGGTTGAATCCTCGTTCGCGTGCGACGTCGGCGAGCAGACCCCGGAGCTGCTTGCGCCCGCGGTGCAGTCGCGACATCACGGTCCCGATCGGGGTGCCCATGATCTCGGCGATCTCCTTGTAGGGAAAGCCCTCGACATCGGCGTAGTAGACGGCCATCCGGAACTCCTCGGGCAGGGCCTGAAGGGCTTCCTTGATGTCGTCGTCGGGGAGCGCGTCCAGTGCCTCGACCTCGGCGGACCGCAGCCCGGTCGACGAATGCTCCGCCGTCGCCGCCAGCTGCCAGTCGGTGATCTCGTCGGTCGGGTACTGCGCGGGCTGCCGCTGCTTCTTGCGGTACGAGTTGATGTACGTGTTCGTGAGAATCCGGTACAGCCACGCCTTGAGGTTGGTGCCCTCGCGGAACGACCGGAACGCCGTGTAGGCCTTCACGTACGTTTCCTGCACGAGGTCCTCGGCGTCCGCCGGGTTCCGGGTCATCCTCAGAGCAGCGCCGTACAGCTGATCCAGAAGTGGGAGCGCATCCCTTTCGAAACGCGCGATCAACTCGTCCTGTGGCTCGGCCTTCTCTGCCGTCGGACGGTCATGTTCCTGCACGCTGATCCCTTCGGTCGCCGTGGGCGTCAACGTTACCGCCAACTGCAGACGCGACGTGGGCTCGATTACCGAGGACATCACGATACGGACCACTCCCTTCGATGCACGGGTCTTCTGCAGGTACCAACACGACTCCCGCCCGCGGTGTTCCCGCACCGCGTGGCAGAGTGTTCGTCCATGGCCGGAACTGCCACTCCCGCGACGAAGTTGCTCGTCACACAGCGCATCGACCACACCGTGCACAGCTACGCGCACGACGAGCGGGCGGAGTCGTACGGTTCGGAGGCCGTCGACGCGCTGGGCGAGACGGTCGGCGTCACCGCCCACCAGGTGTTCAAGACGCTCGTGATCAAACTCGACACGGGCAAGCTGGCGGTGGCGGTCCTGCCGGTGCCGGAGAAACTGTCCCTGAAGGCGGCGGCCGCGGCGCTGGGCGCAGGCAAGGCCGTGATGGCGGACCGCACCGAGGCCGAGCGCTCCACCGGTTACGTGTTCGGCGGCATCTCCCCGCTCGGACAGCGGAAAACACTTCCGACGGTCGTCGACGCGTCGGCGCTCGACTGGGACCGGGTGCTGTGCAGCGCGGGCAGGCGCGGACTCGAGATCGAACTCGCACCCGCCGATCTGGTGCGGCTCAGCGGAGCTGTCACCGCGGCGGTCACAGCAGGCTGATCTGCTCCCCCACCTGCGCGTCGTCGCGACCGGCCGCGTCGGGGTCGAGGAGTTCCGGACCGTTGTTCTTCACGCTGTTCACCAGCGTGGACACCCGCCGGACCGTGATGTCGGCGATGGCGTCGGGTGACACCTCGAGCAGGTCCGTGGACGCGGGGTGCTCGGGATCGAGCCACGCGGCCCAGCGGTCGCGGGGCATCACGAGCGGCATCCGGTCGTGCACGTTCTCGAGCTGGGCGGCGGAGTCGACGGTGATGATGCTGCAGCTCAGGACGGGCGGCGACTCCTCGACCGCGGGATCGTGCCAGACCGACCACAGCCCGGCCATGTACAGGCGCGAGCCGTCCTCCGGCGACATGTAGTACGGAATCTTCTTCGCCTTGCCCGCCTTCTTCCCGGCGGCCGCCGGCTCGGTCTCGGTCTGCCACTCGTACCAGCCGTCCATCGGCACGAGGCAGCGCTTGTACTTGAACGAGGTCCGGAAGGCGGGCTTGTTGTCGACCGAATCCGCCCGGGCGTTGAACAGCACCGGGCCCTTGCCGAGCTCCTTCGTCCACGACGGCACGAGACCCCACCGCATCCGCCGGATCCGACGGGCGTCGTGCCGGTCGACCACCGTGAGGACCTGCGTGGTGGGCGCCACGTTGAAGTCGGGCGGACTCTCGTCCTCGCCGGCCTCGTTGATCGCGTCGAGGTCGGCCGCGAGTGTCGCCGGATTCGCAGTGGTCGCATACCTGCCGCACATGCCCACCAGAGTGGCACGAACCACCGACACCCGCGACACGCCGCCCACCCCGCCCGGCGACCCGCCCGATAGGCGAAGATGGAGACCGTGAGCCTGAGCCTGTGGAACGCCCCCCGTGCCGAAGCGCCCGTCGTCGCGACGGTCGCCCTCCCCGGATCGAAGTCGATCACCAATCGCGCGCTGATCCTCGCCGCACTCGCGGACGCTCCGTCCACCCTCACCGGGGCACTGCGCAGCCGGGACACCGACCTCATGATCGACGCACTCCGGACGCTGGGGATCGGCATCGAGACGGCCGGCGCCGACACGACGCTGCGGGTCACTCCCGGACGCCTCCGGGGCGGTGCGGTCGACTGCGGCCTGGCGGGCACCGTCATGCGGTTCCTTCCGCCGGTCGCCGCGCTCGCCGAGGGAACGGTCGACTTCGACGGCGACAAGCAGGCGCGTACCCGCCCGCTCGACACGATCCTGAACGCGCTGCGCGGTCTCGGCGCGGACATCGACGGCGACTCCCTGCCGTTCACCGTCCGCGGCGCGGGCTCCCTGCGCGGTGGCCGGGTCACGATCGACGCGTCCGGTTCTTCGCAGTTCGTGTCCGGGCTGCTGCTGTCTGCCGCCGCGTTCGACGAGGGCGTCACGGTTCATCACGACGGCAAGACGGTCCCGTCGATGCCGCACATCGACATGACGGTCGAGATGCTGCGCGAGTCGGGTGTCGAGGTCTCCACCCCGGCGACGGGCGGGGAGGCCGACACGTGGCGAGTGAGCCCCGGTCCGGTGCGGGCCGTCGACCGGGTGATCGAGCCCGACCTGTCGAATGCCACCGCCTTCCTCGCCGCCGCCGCCGTCACCGGCGGTGAGGTGACCGTTCCGCTGTGGCCTGCCGAGACGACGCAGCCCGGCGACGCGATTCGCGAGATCCTGCTGGCGATGGGCGCCGACGTCCGGCGGGACGGGGCGAACCTCACCGTCCGCGGCCCCCAGCAGCTGACCGGCATCGACATCGACCTGCACGACGTCGGCGAACTCACCCCGACCGTCGCGGCGCTCGCGGCACTCGCGGACGGCCCGTCCCGCCTGCGCGGCATCGCGCATCTGCGCGGACACGAGACCGACCGGCTGGCCGCGCTCGCGCACGAGATCAACTCGCTCGGCGGAAACGTCACCGAGACCGAGGACGGCCTCACGATCGTGCCCGCCGACCTGCACGGCGGGAGGTGGCGTTCCTACGCCGACCACCGGATGGCGACGGCCGGAGCCATCGTCGGGCTGCGGGTCGACGGCATCGAGATCGAGGACATCGGCACCACGGCGAAGACGCTGCCCGGTTTCGAGAACCTGTGGGCCACAATGCTGTCCGCGGCTGCGGGCACCGGTCGGAAGGCGAGCTTCTGAGTCGCAGGCAGTACGACGAGTCCGACGTCCGGGTGCGCCCGGGCCGAGGAACGCGCCCGCGCACGAAAACCCGGCCGGAGCACCTCGCCGCCGAGTCGGCGATGGTCGTCGCCGTCGACCGCGGCCGGTGGGGTTGCGTTCTGGGCGGCGACCCCGAGCGTCCCCTTGTCACCATGCGCGCCCGCGAACTGGGCCGCACCCCCATCGTGGTGGGCGACGAGGTGAGCGTCGTCGGCGATCTGTCCGGCAAACCCGACACCCTGGCGCGGATCGTGCGGGTGGCCGAGCGCGCCACGGTGCTGCGGCGCACCGCCGACGACACCGACCCGTACGAGCGGATCGTGGTGGCCAACGCGCAGCAGTTGCTGATCGTCGTGGCGCTCGCCGACCCGCCGCCGCGGACGGGATTCGTCGAACGCGCGCTCGTCGCCGCGTACGCGGGCGGGCTGAGCCCCATCGTGTGCCTGACGAAGAGCGACCTCGAGCCGCCCGAGGAGTTCGCGAGCGCGTTCGCCGACCTCGACGTCCCCGTGGTCGTGGCAGGCCGCGACGATCCGGTCGACGAGGTCCTGTCCATGCTGTCCGGCAGGCTCACCGCGCTGATCGGGCATTCGGGGGTCGGGAAGTCGACTCTCGTCAACCGTCTCGTGCCCGACGCCGACCGGGCCGTCGGCGTGGTGTCCGGCGTGGGCAAGGGCCGGCACACGTCCACGCAATCGGTCGCGCTGCCGCTCCCGTCGGGCGGCTGGGTGATCGACACCCCGGGCATCCGGTCGTTCGGACTGGCCCACATCTCCCCGGAGAACGTGGTGGCCGCGTTCTCCGATCTGGCCGCGGCCATCGAGGACTGCCCGCGAGGGTGTAC